>QIGL01000009.1 GCA_003228915.1 Acidiferrobacteraceae bacterium | reverse complement strand
CTGTGCCGTTTTCCAAGCCAGGGCATGCTCGCGTCCGCCGCCGCCGATGATCAGTACCTTCATGTTGTATCCTGTGAATCTGTTGTTTCAAGCCGAGCCATTAAAAAAAGGCCTTCAATGATAACAGATTCATCTGTCTGCGCACATGAGATTTTGGGTGTCATAGTATTGTTTTAACCCGGTCTGATAATGTCGGATTAAAGGTGCGTTATATACCCGTAGCAATTGAGATTTAGGTCTAACTGCACGCCCTATTGATTCCGTGGCGGCGTTAAAATGTCTTGCAATAGAAGGACTATTCCGCGTCATTTTGCCTGGCCACGAAATAAATATGATGCACATTTAAACCTAAATCCCAAACGCTACGGGTATAGCACCTCTATTTTGTTCTACTAATAATTGTTTCACAACAAAGCACGATTTTTTCAATTTGTTTTTGTTGATCAAAATTACAGTAATGATTGGCAAACTGTTTTACCTGTTTTTTTATTCCAATATTCTGTATTGTGCACTTTATAAGGTTGAGAAAATTCGGTGATTTATCTCGTACTGAAATCATTTCACACAACTTGGATTGTTTAAGTTTGTTTGCCAGCATTTCTTGCTCCAGTTGCATCGGCAGCAATAATTGAGGGATACCCATTAATAGGCACACAGCAACAGAGCCATGACCTGAATGATTAATAACAAGATCTGCTTTTCCGGCAAGACTTTTCATTTTTATGGGGTCTTTACAAAAAATGATGTTACTAGCAGTGTATGTTTTAATTTTTTCGTTAGAGATTCCTGTACAATGAATTAAAATATTTTCTTCTGTTTTTTTCAAGTCGAGTAATAAATCATCTAAAAATTGATACTTACTCTGTAAATAAGCGAAAATATTTTTTTTGTTATTTTTTGGCCATCGTGCTGTTATGCCAGCATCATTGCTAAATCCTGGCCCCCAGTAAGTGTTAGCAGGGCGATCGTTGTAATGATCTAATTCAGGGAGTGTGCACAAAAAATTTTCTTTAATTTCAAATAGCTCATACAGGCAGGATAAATTTTTTTTTGAATAATGGCGTAATACTTCATTAATTGTTACCAATACCTGATTTTCTATATATTCAAGAAACCCTGGCTCTGTTTTGAACCAGGGTGTTAATGTTGGTAACGGGTATACCGTTGGTGGAGAAAAAAATCCAGTACCATAATCGGTCGCCGGAATGCCCAATGTGCGAGCAGCCAGTAATGCCGTTGGTGAGTGATCTGCAATAATTAATACTGTTTTATTTTGAATGAATTTTTCTCGCCAATGCTCTACTAGTGGTAATAAGGTATTTATCGATTGATAACCAAGGCGTTGAATAATATCAGCATAGCTGATTGTGGGAGATGAATATTTTTTCGATGAGCGAAAAAAAGGTGCGGTTTCTATTGTTATGGTGTCACGCTTAAAAAACTCAGTCGCATAGGTTGTGTCACGTAACAGCGCGTTAACTATATGTTTTCGCCGAGTAAGCTCATGCCCTAGGGCTTGGAATCTTGCAACGTGCCCATAACCAGCACCTAATTCCCAACAAAATGTAATATTTGACATTACTATTGCCTTGTGAAATTGTCAGACTTCGTCTGAAGCATCTACTTTCGGTGTCCGTTCTTCAATTGTAAAAGCTTGAAAGCAGAGCGCCATGTGTATAAGTTATTTAATTTTTATTCTTTACACCTAAATTTCAAACTCCGGCAGCAGTCGATATTTTCCTCATCGATGTTTGACAGCAGATCCATCTGCTTATGTGTGTGGGCTACAGCTCTATTCTGATGCCCCCATTAATCCAGTATTGGCGGACATTGTTCTGTCCTAACCGGCTCTCATAGTGAAAAAATCCGGATCGACCATGGGCAAAAACCGCTGTAACACCTAAGCCTAGATTAAAGTAGTTTCGATCAGGGCTGTCCGAGGTAATGTCGAAACTGGTGCGGGTTGGGTCGAAGGCAAATTGCGCGGCGATGGTGCGTGAGTTATCTCTGAATTCGTGTTCCCATTCACCATTGAGTTGCAATAGATACACAGCATCACGAGCGCTGATTGCATAACTGAGCTGACTGCCCAGCGCTGCAGTTATGGAGTCCACATCTTGATTAGCAATTATTAATACTGAACCTGAGCCTATACCTCCGGGGTTTGAGGCTGATTCAGTATAACCATTAATAGATGTCTGGATATATCCCAGTCGCCCATAAGGGCCGAAAGTCAGTGCATTTCGGTTATATTCATAACCACCACTCAGGCTGACGGCATATTCCCACCCTTTGGTGTCGCCAACACCCTCTTGCAAAGGGGTACCCGGCAAGTTGATACGACGTCGGGTATCGATATTATTCCTGCCCAGTTTGATCAGGCCATCCAGATAAAATGCCGCTGAGCGGTAGTAGCTGCCATAGGCCGTCAAGTGCCAGTTATCGATGTCCATGTCACCGGCATTTCCCTTAAAATCAGAATCTTTACGAGTGTAGCCGAGGGCACTGCCTACAACCAGTTTGTCCGATATACGGTAATCGGCACCGGCGGTGATGCCCTCGCTGCGGAATTTGAATCCCGTTTCCTGATTGGTTTCGCCTTTGTCTCCGGCAATGACAGTGGCATTGACAAAGCTGCCCCAGCGGCTGGCAATACTGCGCTCTTCACCCGCCGAGCCACCCTGTGCATTGCCTCCGAACAGTGCAGTGATAACGGATTCCGGCAGAGTCTGTCCATCAATCCTGATATTCAGGCCGGAGAGATTGATGCCTTGCGCGCCCCCACGCAGGGCGATAAGTCGTCTGTGGATGCTTGCAGACTGGTGTTTGGCGGTTGCAATAATCAATCGGCTCTGAGCTGATACTTCTTCGTGGGCCAGCAGATCCAGATTCGCGGCGACAACGGTCAGGTCATCTGTTTCCAGACGTTGGCAGGTTGCCAATAAATCCTCCTGTTCGATGCTCCGTGTTCGTCCCATGTCCCGCAAAGCGATGCACATAGGAACCATTGCTGTTGCTACAGATCTCTGGTTTCTTGAAAGTCCCGGCAGACCAGCAATATCACTATTAACCACAAAAGTGGCGGACACCGAATCATTCGGGGTACCTGCTGCATTCACGGTGGCCTTTACCATCAGACGATCGGATGTCTCAAGGGTCAGCGTGTTGCTGGATTGACCGCTGCTACCCGTTGTCGTTGTCGATGTCTGCAGTGTTCCTCCACTGGCGGGCAGAACTTCCCAGTCAACAGTTACATCTTCAATCGGGTTTCCGGCTGCATCAAACGCATTGATAACAAAGGGATCCAGGATAGTTCCCGTTGTACCGCGCTGTAAATTACCGGAAATGGTTTTGAGTTGATCCACTGTTGCTGAAGGCTGGATAACATTCGTTGTAATGGATTGGCGGTCTCCTACACAATCAGGTGAGCAGTCAACAACAAATGCAAGATCATGTTGTCCCACAGGGGGTTGTTGCCAGGTAAAGGTATATTCTGCTGGTTGATTGGCATTAATCGCTCCGTCACAGAAAAAAGCAGTACCATACCCGTCACCATACCCGTCACCATAACAGTCAGCGGGTGGAGTCAATGAGCCACTAATATTTTGTTCAATTGACGTTATCCGGATGGTGGCAAATCTGTTTTGGGTGCCGGTATTTTGCACTGTGAGTGTATAAGATACGGAGTCACCGAATGAGACAGGATTGTTTGGGGATTGCTCAATCCTGATTATTTCAAGGCTATGCTCTACTGCCAAACCGATTCTCGCCACACAAAAACCGATAATGAGTAAAAATACCTGAAAAAATGTGTGCAATGAGCGTGTTCGCAGAAAAACAGATGTCCTGCTGAGTCTCCGGAGTTTTGTGATTGAAGGTACCCAAGTAAAATTATTCATAACTTCCTCTTAAAAAATCTATCGTTCGCAGGACTTGTGCCCAGTAATCCTTCCAGCCCTGTTGATGTCCCAATTCATCCAGCACAAACATTCGGGCATTCTGTTGTTGTTTGATTGCCGCTTTCAGCATTTTCGGCAGCACGTTTTTGTCATTTTTGCCGACATAGTGTAATTGATCAATATGGCGCGGCAAAGGCGGGCGATGTGCTGGGTTCAATGAATGCTCCAG
>QIGL01000103.1 GCA_003228915.1 Acidiferrobacteraceae bacterium | reverse complement strand
ACCAGTTTTATAGATTTTACAGCCATTGCCGAATCGGCAGTAGTGGCTGGGGCCGATGTCCTGGGATACACCAGCCAGGCCGGGTTTTTAATGTCTATGGGGCTTGATCAAATAATGGCGGAAAAATCAGATCCTGAAAAAGAAGTAAAAAAACATCTGGAGATGACACAGGCGATTAAAAAACTGACCTTGCCTCACGAGATGGGTGAACTGGTAAAAGTCATTGCCTTGGGGAAAAAATTCGAGCAGCCACTAACAGGGCTTTTATTACAGGACAGGCGCCATCGTTTGTGATGCACCTGCAAGATTCTCTGGTAAGAAAAATCAAACTCTGGATTCCCGTTGCCACGGGAATGACGATTCTTCGTCACACCGTTTTCTGTCATTCCCGCGGACGACTGCATGGACGCAGGAGGTAGAGCGACGCAGGAAGCCAAAGCCGAAGCGGGAATCCAGGGTTTTATGGTACTGACCGGACACATAAGTAAAATTGGCGTAGGGTGGGCACTGCCCACCACAAACATCACGGCATGAACGGCGCCAAATGGTGGACAATGTCCACCCTACATAGACTGGATTCCCGTTGCCACGGGAATGACAGGTTTGCGGGACAGTAGCGGAACCAGCCTGGCTAATTATTTACATGGCACCTCTTATACCAAAACAGCCGTTAAATCGTATTTATCTGCCTCGATAACTTCAACTTCGATAAATTGTCCCACTTTAATTTCAGGTGCTTTTGTATTGATAAAAACCAGGCCATCAATGTCAGGTGCGTCGGCCATGGATCGGGCA
Source organism: Acidiferrobacteraceae bacterium (assembly GCA_003228915.1). Taxonomy (GTDB): domain Bacteria; phylum Pseudomonadota; class Gammaproteobacteria; order Acidiferrobacterales; family SZUA-150; genus SZUA-150. The sequence goes on along the minus strand of QIGL01000103.1, from coordinate 1,821 downwards.
ACAATTTGTAAATCGGAGACTTCATCAACTAGCACTGTTAGCCGCTGGCCTATTTTATCCTGTAATCGGGTTTGTGAAATCTCTGCCTGCTTTAACATAAACCGCTCCAGTCTTTCTTGCTTGAGCGCTTCGGGTACCGGGTTAGCCAGATCATTGGCACGGGCACCGGCCACGGCTGAATAAGTAAAACAACCAACACGATCCAGCTGCGCCTGGTCGAGAAAATCCAGTAATTCCTGGAAGTGCGCTTCGGTCTCCCCCGGGAAGCCAACAATAAATGTACTGCGCAACGTGAGGTCGGGACAAACCTGGCGCCACTGTTTGATCCGGGCCAGGGTATTCTCGGTTGCCGCCGGCCGTTTCATTGCTTTTAAAATATCGATACTGGCATGCTGAAACGGGATATCCAGGTAAGGAATGATTTTCCCCTCTGCCATGAGTGGTAACAACTCATCCACATGTGGGTAGGGGTAAACGTAATGCAACCGCACCCAGACACCCAGTTCACCCAGGGCCCTGGCCAGGTCTGTCACGTGTGACTTAAGAGGCTGACCTTTCCAGAAACCGCTGCGGTATTTATTATCAACGCCATAGGCACTGGTGTCCTGTGATACCACCAGTAACTCCTGGACGCCAGCCTGCACCAGGTTCTCTGCCTCCTGCATCACTGCTTCAATGGGTCGACTAACGAGTTTGCCACGCAAATCGGGGATAATACAAAACGTACATTTATGGTTACAGCCTTCGGAAATTTTTAAATAGGCATAGTGTCTCGGTGTTAGCTTGATGCCTTGCGGTGGAATCAGGTCCAGGTGGGGGTCATGTTGCGGCGGAAAATGGTCATGCACCGCCTGCATTACTTCGTCGGGCGCGTGGGGGCCACTCACCGCCAGCACCTCGGGAAATTTATCTTTTATCAAATTGCCGCGGGCACCCAAACAACCGGTCACAATGACTTTGCCATTCTCGTTCAGGGCCTCGCCGATAGCGTCCAGGGATTCCTCGACAGCCGAGTCAATAAAACCACAAGTGTTGACCACCACCAGGTCGGCCTGGTCATAACTACCGGAGATATCGTAACCTTCGGCGCGCAACCGGGACAGGATTTGCTCAGAATCTACCAGGGCCTTGGGACAACCAAGGCTCACGAAACCGATTTTTGTTGCGCTCATAATTTAATCACTGAAAGTTTTGTTGACTGCTTCACTAAAAAACTTCGACGTTCCCACTCGCCTAAAAACCCGAAATCTATAATAATTCCTGGATTCACGATTCGGCTTCGGCTTCCTCGGCAACCGCTCCATGCGTTGCTCTACCTCCTGCGTCCATGCAGTCGTTCGCGGGAACGACGAATATAGTGGCATGGTACCTCAACGTCATTCCCGCGCGATCAGAACCATCGGAGATGGTTTAGTAAGTCCATGATAAAACTCCGCCAGGAGGTTTCATGGGAAAGCGGAAACATACAGCCAACCCGTCATTCCCGTAGCCCAATAAATCAAATACTGGATACCCGTCTCCACGGGTATGACGCGCTTCTTATTTTATGACTTCATATTCAAATTTTTAATCGCCTGTACCCGCGCATCCCTGATTTTTTTTGCAATCTCCTTACCATTGGCGCCCACTAAAGATTTTGCAATCTGGCCAGCATCAACAGATTGAGTTGCCTTAAAGGCCTCCCGGAAAATATCTGCTTCTGGATAAGCATCATCTTCGTGGCCTTTTCTGCCACGGGCATCGGCTTCACAAGCCAGTAAAAATTGCTCCAGTCGCTCAGGCCGCCGGTAAACATCAATGGCCTGCAAGGTATCGGCAAGG
>QIGL01000098.1 GCA_003228915.1 Acidiferrobacteraceae bacterium | reverse complement strand
CTGAGAGACTCAGTTAGTTATCGTAAGTCATTACTATAGCAGTATTTCTCCCTGATTATTTCGGGATACTTCGGCAGAATCTGGTGATTAAGACGGGATCTGGAAAACGAGACGACAGGATTGCTTACGATTGGAAGAGCGGGAAACGCGCGGGTTTCAGTGCCAAAAAAACCCGGGCAGGGTTGCCCGGGCTCAATTTTGGGGAAATTTATTTGTCCTTGATTTCCAGCGTGTGCCTTTTCCCGCCTTCTGTTTTTGGCAGACTCACTTCCAGGAGGCCATCCTTAAAACAAGCCTCGGCCTTCTGATCTTCAACAATAGCAGGCAGACGTATTGTCCGCATAAAGCTGTCATTGCGAATTTCCTTACGATAGTAATTGCCTGCCAGTTTGCCTTGCTCTATTTGCTCGCTGGATTTTCCCTGTATGGTCAGGGTTGAGTCAGTGGCCGAGACTTCAATGTCTTTCTTTTTAAAACCGGGCAAGGCTACCCGGACAACAATTTCATTATCACGGTCAACGACATCACAGCATGGCAGCATTTCTTGCATAGTTGGCCTGTCAAATAGATGAAATGGACTCATCCAGTTGCCAGCCCAACGCTCCATATCTGCCAAAACTCCTTGTGGGTTGTCAGTTTTTGCATCACTGGCACCCTGTTTTTTAAGCGGAACTTGTGTGGCCATGTCACACCTCCTTTGAATCACAGTTCATTGCTTTGTCCCAGTTTCTATCCTGGCTTATATTGCCCCGTTTGTCCTTGATGCCAGTCAAATTACACGTCAAATCGTAAATTGTTTTTAAAGCAGCAGTGATTTTTTGATTCATTCGCCCGGTATCTCGGCGTACAATGACGGACTCGTATATGCCGATATAAGGAGAGGGAGCCAATGAATATCCACCCCTGCTATAAACCCAGTTACATACTCCGCTACATAATTTTATTGATCGTGGTGTTTTTTACGCCCGGATTTGTTTGGGCGGAATCATCAGATTCGGAGACTTATTCCAGGGTCGTTGTTTTTGGTGACAGTCTTTCTGATACTGGAAATTTGGCGTCAGTTATCGGTAATTTTCCCAGCCCCCCTTATTATATGAACCGGGTGAGTAATGGCCCGGTTGCGGTTGAGGTACTGGCAAACAAGCTCAACCTGAATGCGTTGCCTTCCTTGCACTTGATCGGGCCTGCCCAGGGATCAAATTATGCCGTAGCTGGTGCCCGTGCCGGTGGCAGCGAATTAATCGACCTGGGTTTTCAAGTCACCATGTTCCTGGCCAATAATAGTGGTCTGGCGCCATCAGACTTTTTGTACATCGTATTTATTGGTGGCAATGATGTGCGGGATGCCCGGGGAGAGGCAGATAAAACCACGGCCATGGCCATAATTGACCGGGCAGTGGCAATGGAGATTGGCGCTATCCAGACGCTGGCCGCGGCCGGTGCCCGTGATATCCTGGTGGTCAATGTGCCGGATATTGGGGCCATCCCGGAATCTGGCCTGCTGGCCGCCGCGTTGGGACTGCCAAGCTTGAGAGAATATGCCAGTGCGCTAACCCGAAGCTATAACAAAAAGCTAAAAAAGCAGCTTGAAGTCTTAGAGCATCAACTCGATGAGGTCGATATTGAGCAATTCGATTTATTTAAATTTTTTGGCAAATTGATAAAACATGCCGATAAATACGGGTTTGATAATGCCACAGACGCCTGTTTTAGCAGTGTTACCTTGATGGTGAACCCGGCCTGTAACTTTGAAAACTTTGTATTTTTTGACGAAATTCACCCAACTTCCCATGCCCACGCTATTGTCGGGAGTCGCATGAGCAGGAAGGTGATTAAAAATAGCGAGGAGCAAGACGAGGACCATTAACCGGGGCACGAAAACGAGTAAAACCGACAGACTGGCTGGCCACCAGATGGGGCTAATGACGGAATTTATGGCTGGGTCGAAACCTTAACCCTAATATTTTTAATATAATCACTGCTGGACCCATAATTTCAACAGTTTGTGGTCGATTTACCATTGACATCGGGCCTGCCCTTCATCACAATTCGCGGCTTGCTTTTGGGAGGGGTTCCCGAGCGGCCAAAGGGATCAGACTGTAAATCTGACGGCTCAGCCTTCGGAGGTTCGAATCCTCCCCCCTCCACCAGAAATACAGGTTCGAGGGGCGAGGGATGTAGGCCAACAGGAATGGAAGTGAAGCCTGGGTTGGAGACACGTGTATTTGTTTCGAGTTACAAGAGGACAAATCCTGGAGACTTGTTCCTCGGTACTGATTTAATGCGGGTGTAGTTCAATGGTAGAACCTCAGCCTTCCAAGCTGATGATGTGGGTTCGATCCCCATCACCCGCTCCAAAATTGCAGGAGCCAGGTGCTAGTGGCTAGGTCAAAAGCGTATGTGCAATGAATTTTGCTATTGGGTTATAGGGTCTAGCAACTCGTTACTCGCTACTGATTTTATGCCCATATAGCTCAGTCGGTAGAGCACTTCCTTGGTAAGGAAGAGGTCACCGGTTCAAATCCGGTTATGGGCTCCACTTAACTATAGCTTGGCTACAGCTTGAGAAAGCGGCAAGAGAAGGACAAGTTATTGATTAGCAATACTTTATTTATATAATATAAGATTTTATTTATTCAGTTAACACGGTTTTTAACTAAATTTAAGTACTTTATATACAACCATATAATAAGCACCTTTATATAAGCACCTATATACGCATAAGAGGCAGCCACGATGTCCAAGGAAAAATACGAACGCACCAAACCCCACTGTAACGTGGGCACCATCGGTCACGTCGAT
>QIGL01000071.1 GCA_003228915.1 Acidiferrobacteraceae bacterium | reverse complement strand
GACTTGCCGCCTTCAACCACAAGCTGGCCTGACCCTATTCCAGCCCGGGCAAACACGCCTGAAAATTGCTTTTCCTCGCTGTTTGCTGGTTTCTTCAGGCCCTCTACGTAATAAACACTGTTATTAGAACCAGTATGAAAAATACCTGCGCGCAAACCAACCACTATTGCGCCACTGCTGCGTGCTTCTGTTTTGACAATATCCACCAGGCGCGCCGCCATGGGGGAGAAATAAAAAGATAAAAAACTCACAACAACAGCAAATACACTGGCCAACACCAGGAGTGCGAGCCATAAATTGAACAGGCTCAGGCCGCAGGCCTCAAGGGCAGTCACCTCGCTGTCCCGGTACCAGCGGCTCATTGTCAGCAGCACACCCAGGAAAAGTGATAGTGGCAGCAACGTGTCTGTGGTCCGGATTATCTCCAGCCCGAATATCTTCAGGGCAAGTTCACCGGTTTGTTTGCCCAGGGCAGCCTGGCCCAGGGCCTCGGTTAAACCGGCAAAAATAATCATGAACAGCAATACGCCGGCAATAAAAATTGTCGTTAATGCAGATTCGCGAAATAGTGCTCGGCCAAGCAAGATAAACCACCTGTCTATAAATGCTATACGTTTTGACAATTACCGGGTAAGCATCGGACAATCAACAAACCCCGGTCGACCCGGCAACAATAACACAGACGGAAACCCAGATTTTGACAATACCAAATACAGAAATTGAGCTCGTCACCGACGCACTGACAGACCAGTTATGCGACTTATTGGTCCTGGCTGTTTTTGACAAACGCAAACTAAGCCCCCCGGCCCAAAAAATTGATCAAGCTTGTGATGGCAAACTGACATCATTAATCGACCAGGGGGAGCTGGATGGTAAAAAAGGTGCAACACTACTAATACCAGAAATTTCTGGCATCAGGGCACAACGTATTCTGCTGATAGGTTGTGGCAAGCAGGGTAAATTTGGCCTAACCGAATACCAGGAGGTGTGTCACAAGGCCATTAGCCAGTCTTGCCGGTCAAATATCAAACATGTCATTGTCACCTTGCCTGAGCTGGTATCTCCAGATCACGATCAAGGTAAAGATAACCCCGGCGTTTACCTGGAGCAGGCCGTTGTTGCTGCTTACAACGCCCTGTATCGGTTCGATGCACTCAAGTCGGACAGGTCTGAAAAGAAAAATGAAGCCCCCCAACCTGCTCGAATTGGTTTCAGTTTCGACAGCGCCCTCGACCCAAAATCAGCGCAGGCGGCACTAAGCCGGGGTATCGCCATTGGCCGTGGCGTCTCGTTGGCCAGGGAACTGGGTAATCTACCTGGCAATATATGTAATCCAACTTACCTGGCAGACCAGGCATTGGCGCTGGCTAAAGCATTACCCATCACCACCACGATCCTGGAAGAAGCAGAAATGGAAAAACTGGGTATGGGCGCCTTGTTGTCTGTCTCCCGTGGATCTCGCCAGCCCGCCAAGTTAATTGTCATGGAATACAAAGGCGGCGGGAAATCCGAACAACCCGTGGTACTGGTTGGCAAAGGACTTACCTTTGATGCCGGCGGTATTTCCCTGAAACCCGCCGGTGCCATGGATGAAATGAAGTTTGACATGTGTGGCAGTGCCAGTGTTTTCGGCACTGTCCAGGCCATCGCCGAAATGAAATGCCCGATCAACCTGGTTGGCATCATACCCAGCTCTGAAAATATGCCCGATGGTGATGCCAACAAACCGGGCGACGTGGTCACCAGCATGTCAGGCAAAACCATTGAAATCCTGAATACGGATGCCGAGGGACGATTAATCCTGTGTGACGCCCTTACTTATGCCGCAAAATTCAAGCCCGCGGTTATAATAGACATCGCCACGCTCACCGGCGCGGTGGTGGTGGCCCTGGGCAGCCATGCGACGGGTCTCCTGGGAAATGATGAAGCCCTGGTGCAGGACTTGCTGCAAGCCGGTCAAATTACCCGTGATCGTGCCTGGCAGCTACCATTATGGGAGGCTTACCAGGACCAACTGGATAGTAATTTTGCTGACATGGCCAACATTGGTGGCCGGGAAGCCGGTACAATCACCGCGGCCTGCTTTTTATCCCGTTATACCGGGGATTATAATTGGGCTCATCTGGATATCGCAGGTACCGCCTGGAAAAAAGGCAAACTAAAAGGTGCGACCGGTCGACCCGTACAACTGTTAAGCCAGTACATTATAACAAGAGCAAAACCCCAAACTTAAAAATCAGACTTGAGATCATGACAAAAATCGATTTTTATTTACTTGATAATGAAGACGGAAAAAACAAATCCGGATTTGCCTGTCGCCTGACCCAAAAAGTATACTCTCAAGGTTACAAAGTATTCATTTACGCGGATAATCAATCCCTGATCAACAAAATGGATGGCTTATTGTGGACCTTTCAACCGGGCAGTTTTTTGCCTCACGGTACAAACGAAAATACTAACAATGACCCTATTGTCATTGGCAAAACTCAGCCGCCAGAAACAATTCATGATGTCTTGATTAATCTTGCTGGCACTTCGCCTGATTTCTTTTCCAGTTTTGATCGCGTGGCAGAAATTGTCGGTGGTAGTGAGTCAGAAAAACTGGAGGCACGGGAACGATATCGTTTTTATCGTGACCGCGGTTACGAACTGGAAACGCACCACATCTGATATGATAAAAAAGAAATTTATAAAGGCTAAGGCTAAGACTAAGATCAGGGCCAAGCCCAAAGCCAAGTCCAAAGCCAAGGCTGAACACAAACCTTCCACGAAACGGACACTGGAAGAAGTGTTGAGTTCGTTACAAGATCTTACAAAGAATGAATTATCCGATATCGACTTGCATTC
>QIGL01000069.1 GCA_003228915.1 Acidiferrobacteraceae bacterium | reverse complement strand
GATCGCCGCAAATGGGTCAAGGAAAATCTCATCCCGGACGAACGACCCTTAACTGAAGATGAACCGTGGTTACACACGCTCAATGCCATTGGCGCTATCCCGGTTGTGACTTATTTTGTCTTGATATACACAATATTGGACACAATATTGGCTTTTGTCCTGGTTACCTGGTTCGTAAAAACATTCGCCATCCAGTTGTTGATCGCCGCCCCCTTTGTGGCCGTGGGTATTTGGTTGCATCAAAGTAAACATAATGAACGGCCCGACTGGGATCGTTACCAGGAAGCGATGATTCTTTTTGATCGCATGTACTATCAAGAAGCATTTAAAAAAATGTCAGTCCTGGCCGACAAAGGTTACTCCCGGGCTCAATATAAATTGGCCCGCATGTTTGCCAATGGTCATGGCACGTATAAAGATGAAGAGCGGGTTGCCCACTGGTTTAACGAAGCAGCGAGACGCGGCCATGCCCAGGCCCAGTATGCGGTCGGCGCCTGTTATGCCGATGGTCGCGGCGTCAATAAAAACATTGACCAAACCATGCGCTGGTATAAAAAAGCACTAAGCAATGGTATCGCCGAGGCCGGCATGGGGCTCGGTCATTATTTTGAATCTCATCCCGACAAGGAAAAAAGGGACTTTGCAAAAGCAGCCCATGCCTACAGTGAGGCCGCTAAAATTTATAGAGATGATGACCGGCCTGAAGATGCCGACATGGCGGAAAAATGTTGTGCGGCATGCTTTGACCAACCGCCGGGTACTAAATAAAGAATACCCACGACGTGAGAACAGTATTATGAGCTGCTTGCCGTCACACGTGCCACGGACTCACACACTTCGAGATCAATCATCTCCAACCCCATCCTCAATTGCTGAGATATTTTTCTCCCATTTTCTCTGCTGCCTCGTAGGCCAGTATAAGATCACCGGGCCTGCCATCAACAAGCACCTGGAATAACTGTTCAGCCTGGGCCAGACTAAGCGGCTATATATTTTATTTATTAAAAACCTATATCTCAACCACAAGTTCAGGGTTAAACATCATGTTTTCTTCGTAGGCTACGTAACCACGGGGATTACATATCACTCGTGTCCCGAAAACATCATAATCAAAACCATCGTGCGTATGTCCGTGTACCCACAAAGCAGCCCTGCTTCCATCCATCAGCTCTTCCAGGTTACTGGCAAATGCAGGGGTCAGTAAATTTTTTGCAAATCGTGGCGAAACAGATTTTGATGAAGGTGCATGGTGGGTCACAACCACAGTCTTACCATCAAATGGTTCTGATAATATACAGCTCAGCCAGTCACGACTTTTTTCATGCAACTCAATAGAATCTTCCGGTGTGAAACGCCTGCCATTATATTTAATAATTTCAAAATCCGTCATGCCCTTGCGAGCACACTGAACTGAAAAATATTTATCTGCCTCACCAAACAACATAAAGTCTGTCCATAAAATGCTTCCAAGGTAGCGTACGCCATCTAGTACAACAGCAGTATCATTTAATACATACACATTGTCTGGCGCTTTAGCCTTTAGCTCATCAATCATACATATATCGTGATGATAAAATTCATGATTACCCGGAATATAAATGACGGGCTTGCCTGGATTTTGTGCTTCTATCCAGGCAAGGCCCTGCATTCCCACGCCAATGTCTCCCGCCATTATAATAACGTCAGCATCAGTCTCGGGAACAGTAAAGTCGCCAAACTCGACATGCAGGTCGTTTAAAATATGAAGTTTCATAATTCAGGAAATATCTGAAAATAATTTCTGTGGCGTCTATAATTTAATCTCGTTTACATATTTTAAGAGTGCTTGTGCGCTTAAAATTAGCTCAGTTAAGAGTTGTTCATCAGTTTTATTATGGCCTGTATACTCAGCCAGGTTTCGTTTTTCATGGCAACGGGAAAAGATTCGAATCTGTATTTTGCTTAAATCGGTAGTATGCGCTAAACATTGAAAAACCAGGTAACGTTTATCTGAGCGATGCCCTGTAGCACGTAATGCTGCCAAAGCTAAACCATGCGCTGCGTTATAGGCCAAATCAAATCGACCAGAAAAAGATAAGGCGTCCATTTGAGAGTCATTTAAGCGGCCTGCACCAAACCAGTGAATTCATTCTTGTTTGGTGGCTCATTTTTGAGTTGTTTTATTTTTAGCAGGTTTTCTAAAGTCATTTATTACTCCCTTAATAATTATTTTTGGTAAATCCATTACACGTGTGACAAAACTGTTGCCTTCATCTAACCTGGTTGCCAATTCCTGTGGTTCATATATTGTTGGATTGACTGTCCGTTGTAAGCTCTCTTCTAGCGGTATGAGTAATTCCATGGTGTCGCCGTAATGTAAGTTTTTTCCGACAAGCATCAAATCGACATCACTGGATTTTGTATCTGAACCTTTGGCAATGGATCCGTAAATAAATGCCAGCTCAATTTTGTCATCTAACGGTTTAAGTGCCACTTTTATTTCGTCTGCCACACCAAATGTTTTTCTAACAATGCCGACCAATTCCTGGTAGACAGGATTGCTCAAATTCGCCTGGTAATGGTTTTGATTGCCCGCACGGGTAGTCGTAAGTATCCCAGCGCCCACCAACCTATCGAGCTCACGACTAATGGTTCCACGACCCATAGCGGCCCAACGCATAATCTCATTGGTATAGAAACTCTTATCGGGCTTACCAAATAGAAGCCCCAGGACTTTTTGTTGAGTTTTGGTGAACAAAGCATCACCAATGGACATTGCTTGCATTGTCATTTCTCTTTAGTACCCAATATGGGGATTATTGTACCCATATTGGGGATTATCAAGCCCTATAGTTTTAGCTCTTTAATCAAGATGAGGGCCCAATATAAAATCAACCGCATAAAATTGTTGATCCTCCAGCTCTGCAGCAATATCTTCCCAGCTAACGCCCGGGTTTTTCTCTTCAATCCCGGCAATTAAACCGACCACATGGCGATAGGCTTCATGTTCCTCGAAATCCTCCGGAATTTGTATCACCCTGATTGCCGTTGCCTCTTTTGCCGGCAAAACCATTAG
>QIGL01000001.1 GCA_003228915.1 Acidiferrobacteraceae bacterium | reverse complement strand
TTATGAATTTAACAGGGAGTATGTCTGGGCTTACCAAACCTGTTGCAGATATATATAAAGGTATGCCCAAACTGGAAACATTGGGCCTGGAAACCTTTAACCCGGATGCGACTGGCGGTGATGCGCCGGCTCTGAAAGCGCCAGCCCTGAAAACTACAACCCGGAAAACTCAAACAAGAGCCTATTCCTTTTTTGAATTTTGGCCGGTACAGCTCATTTATATCCCCGTTATTTTTCAATGGCTGTGGCTTGCGTTGCGTTATCGCAGCCTGTCTTTGCCCTTGATTGCCAACCCCGCCATTCCCCTGAGCGGGTTTGTCGGTGAGTCCAAGACCGCGGTGCTGAATCTTGCCGGTGACCATGCCCGGTCTTATATCGCACCCTTCATCACCCTGTATAATGATGCCGGTTTATCCGTCAGCGAGCGAACCAGTATCGCCATTTATAAATTACAACAGGCGAATATAAAATTTCCGGTGGTGGCCAAGCCCGACATTGGCTGCCGGGGTGCCGGGGTTCAGGTAATTCGCCAGGCCCAGGAACTGGAACACTACCTGCAACAATTTCCTGTGAATAGTGACCTGTTGCTGCAACACAAGGTGCCCCTGGAAGCAGAGGCAGGCATTTTTTATATTCGTGAACCCGGCACCAGCGAAGGTTACATTTTTTCCATCACCTTAAAATATGCACCGTACGTGGTGGGTGATGGCCAGCGCACTTTAAAACAACTTATTAAACAAGACCCCCGCGCCAGTAAAATCTCGCACCTGTACCTAAAGCGCCACCAGGACAAACTGGATAACATTATCGGCGACCAGCAGGCGTACCGGCTGGCCTTCGCGGGCAGTCATTGCAAGGGCAGTATATTTCGTAATGGGTCTGAGCTGATTACCAAAGAACTGGCACAGGCTTTTGATAAAATTGCCGATGATATAGACGGGTTTTATTACGGGCGTATTGATGTGCGTTTTGAAAATACTGAAAAATTAAAAAAAGGCAAAGGTTTTAAAATTCTTGAAATAAACGGCGCCAGCAGTGAGGCCACCCATATCTGGGACCGGGATACCCGCCTGCAAGCGGTTTATCAAACCCTTTTTCACCAGTACCGGGTTTTGTTTAAAATTGGCGATCTAAACCGCAAGTCAGGCCACAAACCGGCCTCGTTGTGGCAGTTGTTGCGGGCCTATTTGCGGGAAAGAAAACTGGTCGGCCAATACCCCGAAACCGATTAATGACTCATGAATATTGATCACACCACACCGTTTCGATTACCTGCCCCGGCTTACCTGCGCTGGCTGGCACCGGTGGGGGAATTTTTGCTGGGCCTGAATGTGCTGGATCGTTATTACCATCAGCGCCAGGACAAACTATCTGACCGCGGTTTTCTCAGGTACACACTGGAAAGGCTGGACATTAACTACACCCTCGCCAGCGGCAGTCTCGATGTGATCCCCGATAGCGGGCCTGTGATTGTGGTTTCCAATCACCCGTTTGGCGCCATCGAGGGGGTGATGCTGGCCGAGCTGTTGTTACAAAAACGTAGCAACGTAAAAGTGCTGGCCAATGAGTATTTGCATCGTATTACCGAGATATCTGATTTGTTTATTGGTGTCGATGTGTTTGCAACAAATAACGCCGTGACTCGCAATAGTCATGGCCTGAAAAAGGCCATTCAGCATTTAAAGTCTGATGGTTTGTTGCTGGTGTTTCCTGCCGGCGAAGTTTCATCGCTTGATTTTAATAATTACCAGATCACGGATCGAAAATGGAATCGCATTGTCGGTTTAATGATTCGCTTGACCGGCGCCACGGCGGTGCCGGTTTATATTGAGGGCCGGAACAGTCGCTTGTTCCATTTTGCCGGTTTGATTCATTCGGGATTGCGCACCTTGTTACTGGTACGTGAAATGCTGAATAAGCGCAATCAAACCATTCGACTACATTTTGGCGAGGCCATCACCAGTAAAGAATTAAAGCCCTTGGCTTCCGACAAGGCAATCACGAGTTATTTAAGATTAAATACTTACTTGTTAGCCGGTAGTGCCGACAATAAGCGCGGCCTGGCGCACAGCCAGGACAAACCGGAACAAGCCATTGCCTTACCCATAGATAAAAGCCTGTTGCTTGCTGATGTGGCGGCAATACCAGCAGACTGTTTGCTGATTAAAAGTACGAGGTTTATTGCACCTCCGCCGATAAACTCAGAAATGTATTACCCGAAATCGCACGGTTACGGGAAATAACTTTTCGCCAGGCGGGTGAAGGCACGGGCCTGGCCAGTGACACGGATAAATATGATGAAAGCTATTTGCATATGTTTATCTGGAATCGTGAACAACAGGAAATAGTCGGCGCTTATCGCATGGGGCTGGTTGACAAGTTACTGGCAAATAATAAGCTGGATGCTTTATATAGCAAAAGTTTGTTTAATTTTGATGAACGTTTTTTGAAAAGTCTTGGTGGCTCAATCGAATTGGGTCGTTCTTTTATTCGGATAGAATATCAGCGACAACTGGGTGCGCTGTTATTATTATGGAAAGGCATCATGACTTATGCGGCACGGCACCCCCGATACACGACATTTTTTGGACCGGTCAGTATCAGTAATTCGTACTCGAAATTGTCCCGGTCGTTGCTGGTGAATTACCTTGAAATCCATCATTACGATGAAAAACGCGCACAGTCTATCAAACCGGTCAATGCCCGGATAAAACAGGCCAGTAAATTCTGGACCCGCAATATGTTAAGCGAAATAGGCAATGGTCAGTTGATATCGAAACTGATCTACCGAATGGAAGGTGACAAGGGATTACCGGTATTATTACGTCAATATTTAAATATGAAAGGACGACTGGTATGCTTTAATGTCGACAGGAAATTTAACGATTCACTGGATGGTTTGATTATTGTTGACCTTTTCCAGGTGCCTGAAAAGTTGCTCGGGAAATACATGGGCAAACAACAGGCGATTAATTATTTGAACAGGAAATAATATGGATAATATAAAACAGGGTTGTATCGAAGTATTGAACCAGGGCGAAAATTATCTCAAGTCCGTTGATGAGGCCAGTTATACGGCGATTATTCAGCCGTATTTTACGAGTTCATCTGGCGAGCACATTCGGCATATTCTTGATATGTTTTTAGCGGTGCGTAACAGTCGTAATAATGATATTGATTACGATCAACGCCACCGCGGCAGCGAAATAGAAACCAGTCCCGCGTCTGCACTGGAGCAGCTGTTAACCATAAAGACCTGGGTTGAATCATTGATAAATAGTGATTTTGAAAAAATTATTAAAATGAAAACAGAAGTGTCTGTGCTGGAAAAAAGGGTCTCGGAATCAATGACCACACTGGGCCGGGAATTGATTTTTTGTGCCAGCCATGCGGTGCATCATTTTGCCATTATCGCGATTGCCGCAAAAATGAAAAATGTTGAGGTTGAAAATGGTTTCGGCCTGGCACCGGCTACGGTCACCTATTTGCGAGAAACCAGTAATTAATGTGTACCCTGACATGGCTGCTTAATAATGATGGGTACGAAGTATTTTTTAACCGGGACGAGCAACGCAGTCGGCCAAAAGCGGCATTACCCATTTACGATGCCCCCACCGAAAGTATTTTTCCCATAGATCCTGGCCAAAAAGACTCTACAGGCAAAGGCACCTGGATAGCCGTTAACAAAAATGGCCTGAGCCTGTGCCTGCTAAATAACTACCAGGACAGTATTAAAGCGGGCGATGGTGATAATTTTACCAGCCGCGGTTTACTGATCCCAAAGTTAATCCACTTGAACGCGCCCGAAAAAATTATTGATTCTTTAGAGGCCATTAATCTAAAGGATTTTCAACCGTTCTCCCTGTGTATTTTTCCGTCTAATTTATCAATGATGAATAACCGCGTATTTACTTGCACGTGGAATGGCGAAGTTTTAACACAAGGGTTTGCCGTGTCTCCTGTCATCTCATCAGCGGTTCAGCTAAAAGACGTCATCCAAAGCCGAACAGAATTATTTAAACATTTAGCAGCACAGAAAAATCTAAACACCGACTCGCTGTTAGATTTCCATTGCTCCCATAAACCTGAAAAAGGCAAACTTTCCGTTTGTATGCACCGTGATGACGCGAGCACCCAAAGCTTGAGCCACATACGGGCCGGTAAAAACATTTCTTTTGCCTATCACGATGGCCCACCTTGTAAAAATAATCACTGGACGAGAGTTTTTATACCGGAATAATCGGACTGTCCAGGATAACCCACTGCTGTCCCACAACCTCGTCATTCCAGCGAAAGCGGGCAAGAATTATTCCCGACAATTCTTGCCATATGCGTCAAGCCGGAGTCAACACCACAGCCGTCATTCCCGTGGCAACGGGAATCCAGGTGTTTTAATGAGCAGTTTATCAGTGACTTGCTGGATACCCGCTTTCCCATAAAATCTCCTGGCGGAGTTTTATCATGGACTTCCTAAACCATCTCTGATGGTTCTGGTCGCGTGGGAATGAGGGGTGGTGCCACCCTTTAAAAGATCAAACCCTGGATTCCCGCTTTCCCATAAAATCTCCTGGCGGAGTTTTATCATGGACTTCCTAAACCATCTCTGATGGTTCTGGTCGCGCGGGAATGACGGGGTGGTGCCACTCTTTAAAAGATCAAACCCTGGATTCCCGCTTTCGCGGGAATGACGGGTGGATTGTCATTCACGTGCCGTTGTCATTCCGTGCCGTTGTCATTCCGTGCCATTGTCATTCCCGTGGCAACGGGAATCCAGCCAAGCATCACAAACTACCCTTTTTACAAATATTTTCTCATTACAACAAATCAGAATACAAATCTCGCCACTGAGGATTCATTTCTTCAATCACTTCAATCTTCCATGAACGCTCCCATTTCTTAATTGCTTTTTCGCGCTTAATGGCTGATTCCATTGTTTCATGCATTTCATACCAAACCAGCATGTGGACATTATATTTTTTTGTGAATCCTTCAACGACATTATTCTTGTGTTCCGCATACAAAGTTCCGTTTTGTTTGCTTGCCAATAAATAAACACATGGTTGTCGTTCCATGACATCTCCTTTTTAATATCCCTGGATTCCCGCTTTCGCGGGAATGACGGGGTGGTGCGACTACCTGACTCCCGTCATGCCGGACTTGTGACGTACAGGACGTACAGGACGTACAAATACTGCGGAGGCCAGGGATGGCCGAGAGCAGTGCCCCGGCATCCAGGAATTATAATAGAGCCTTTGACCTGTTGGTATCTGGTGCCACCCTTTAAAAGATCAAACCCTGGATTCCCGCTTCGGCTTTGGCTTCCTCGGCAACTGCTCCATGCGTTGCTCTACCTCCTGCGTCTGACCGCCATGGAAGGCGGAAATGCAGTAGGATTGTCTGGAACAATCCTTGCCATGCAGTCGTCTGCGGGAATGGCGTTTTTCTTTTTATGACGCTGTTCTTTTATTGAGTTATCGGCCTGTATTAGAAATTAAGCGGAATGTGGCAAGTAATAACTTGATCTGTT
>QIGL01000049.1 GCA_003228915.1 Acidiferrobacteraceae bacterium | reverse complement strand
ATGAAGTTGGGTATTGCGTCCCTTCTCACTTCGGGAGAAGGACAGGATGAGGGAATCGAATACAACCGCATGATTTTACTCCCCTCACCCTGCCCTCTCCCGGAGGGAGAGGGAATTCTCAGGAAACCTTCGTGGTTTGTGGGACAGTAGTGAACTGATCCCCGGTTTAAAGATAATTATGCCCGTAATTCAATGCAAAAAGTTTTTGCTATGATAGGTGTTAACCATGTGTTGGCCAAAAAATACCGCAACACTCTGAGTCGTACGGCCCACTAGTAGTATTTAACAGTTCTTTCGCGCTTTACGCATGGTTTTTATGCCCGGTGCGTGCCTGTATTATCTTTAAGCCATCTTTCAAGGCGCTAACACGTTCATTTTTAATGTGTTCGTCATTGATTTTCTCGATGACACCCTGTTCCTTGAGCATTGTTCGTACTTGTGTATTACATCCAACCAGGAAAGCCTCGCGGCCACTGTCCCAGGCATCATGCAACATATCGTCGATAGCACGGGTCGAGGTAAAATCTATTTGGGGCACATCGGTCAGGTCGAGGACCAATATATCGTATTCATCAAAACTGGCCAGGCGCCGTGCCACACCTTTAGCGGCACCAAAACTCATGGGACCGGACATATGATAAAGCAGGATGCGACCCCGGGCGTCTTTAAGAATTTCTCTCTCTTGATCAGTCAAGGGGAATTCATGGTGCGGTTCGGTAATGGCGGTGATGGAACTCAATTGTAAATTAACCATACGCTGCATGAATACAAATGATGCCATAATCATGCCGATTGCGACCGCCGTAATTAAATCAACAAATACCGTCAAGATCAAAACAGTAAACATCATGGCAACCCCGGCCCGGGGGGCCGTGCGTATTCTTTTAAGGTAATCCCAGTCAATAATATCAGTACCTACCTTCACCAGGATCCCGGCCAGTAGTGCATGGGGAATATAACGGGCCACGACACCGGCGCCCAGGACAATAGCTAACAAAACCAGGGCGTGTAGTGCGCCTGAAATAGGGGTGCGACCACCAGCACGAACATTGACCACGGTACGCATGGTGGCACCAGCACCGGGCAAGCCACCAAAAAACCCGGCAACAGTATTACCAATGCCCTGGCCAATTAATTCGCGGTCAGATTCATGGTAAGTGCGAGTGACATTGTCAGCGACCAGGGAAGTTAATAACGAGTCAATACTGCCCAGGGCCGCAAGCATTAGGGCAGATTTTAACATGCCCGCCAACAAGGCCGGTTCGAAAATCGGTAACTGGGGACTTGGCAGACCCGTAGGAATGTTGCCCAGAACAGAAACTGACCCGACAGTAAATAAAGTTTTGCCGTGTTCTATTTGAGTGGTAATTTCACTGCCGTGCCAAAAATATAGAGCCAATGTGCCGACAATGAGCGCCATGAGCGGTGATGGCACCAGTTTATTAATTTTTTTTGGTAACAGGTAAACAACAACAAGTGCCAAGCCGCTT
This sequence comes from Acidiferrobacteraceae bacterium, assembly GCA_003228915.1. Lineage (GTDB taxonomy): Bacteria > Pseudomonadota > Gammaproteobacteria > Acidiferrobacterales > SZUA-150 > SZUA-150. The sequence continues at coordinate 1,756 of QIGL01000049.1, read as the reverse complement.
AAAATTAAGGCGTCGGTTACCGGGCTGGCAAATATCTCGGGGATAGCCTTTACCGAGTCCAGTGGCCCGGGCAAGGCAGCATGACCTAACAAAGGCCCTAGCTGGAGCAATATGATAATTACGCCTATACCGCTCATGAAACCTGAAGTTACCGGATGCGGGATCAGGTTAATGTATTTACCCAGCTTCATTATGCCGAACAAAATTTGGAATAAGCCGCCCATGAGTACAACTGAAAAGGCGAGCGCCGCCCCGTATTCCGGTCGCTCCGGGAACATGGCCGTGTACTCGGTAAATATGACGGCCATGACCACGGTCATGGGCCCGGTGGGCCCGGAAACCTGTGATGGCGTACCACCAAATAATGCGGCAAAAAAACCAACAAAAATGGCGCCATAGATGCCAGCGATGGGACCGGCACCGGAAGAGACGCCCATGGCCAATGCCAGGGGCAGGGCCACCACAGCTGCAGTGAGGCCGCCGTATATATCGCCGCGAATATTGTTGTAATGAAGGCCGTGGATAAATTTCATATTTATTTAAATCTGTTATTTTTCCGACTGATCAGGCTAAGATGACCATGCCCGATTATTATAAAACAGGATAACGTGACATATTTTACAAAGTTGGATCAGTTAGAAGGTCTGGCACCGCTTGTATAGTGATAAAATCCAGGCTCCCGGTGCGAATGCCAGCGTCATAAATGATAACGAGATTTGGTTAGTGAAGCAATAAAAGAGGAGGCTCAATATGGATAGTGTGGATAGTCAGGAATCAAAAAATTACGTCGGGTTCTGGATCAGGGTTGCGGCATCAATCATAGATAGTATCTTGCTGCTGGTAATCATAATCCCGGTTCTAACGGCTATATATGGCGATGAATACTGGTTAAATGAAGCGTTTATTGTTGGTTTTTGGGATATTATTTTAAATTATATTTTACCTGCCATTGCCATTGTCATATTCTGGTCTTACAAAAGTGCCACGCCGGGAAAAATGGTTTTCAGGGCCGTGATTGTTGATGAGAAAACCGGCGGTAAACCAAGTACAAAACAATTTATCATTCGTTATCTTGGATATTATGTTTCCAGTATTGCGTTAGGTCTGGGACTTTTCTGGGTAGGTTGGGATAAAAAGAAACAAGGATGGCATGACAAAATGGCAGGCACGGTGGTTATCCGGTTACCAAAATAAGTATTTTACTATTTTCAGTATTAAATCATTGGCATGAAACTCGGCAAGTATTGACCACGCTGTAAAAAAGAAAATTAAAAGCCTGCATTTCTTTTTTCATAAAAATTTAAAGAATTAACAGTTCAACCTGGTGCGGCATATAAAATAAGAGAATCATCAGGACACGCCTGAAATAATTATAAAAACACGAAAAATATAGCTGAAAACAGCAGAAAGTTTCTGTTCCAGAACAATAATAAAAGTCTTGACACTGACAGGGTTCTTCTTCATATTCTGCGCCGAAACCAAGAGTGAAGAAATCATAGATGTATCCAATGCGTGGATACGAGCAGCGCCAGGGGGTGCTACCATGTTTACAGCTTTTTTTAGCATTAACAATGCCAGCACCATAGAACCAGCTTTTGCTAACACAGGCTCAGGCGCCAACCTACCGCACGTTACCATCACCACCTCTAATTTTAAAAATATCACTATGCATCGCTCAGTGGTTCGTGATGGCCTGTCTAAAATAGAACCCGTAGAAAAGAAAACAATACAACCGGATAAACACGGGTTTTCAAGC
>QIGL01000031.1 GCA_003228915.1 Acidiferrobacteraceae bacterium | reverse complement strand
CCTCCACCTCCGCCGCCACCGCCACCGCCGCCACTACTACCGCAGGCACCGAGGGCCAGGGCCGAAAGAATGGTAAATAAGATGAGTAGTTTTTTCTTAATCATTTTTAACTCTCCTAATTAATGAATAGGCAGGAACATTGCATCCAAACTAACATATTGATCCTTACACGGGACTTACATTTTCGATTTTTATTAAAAATTTTACTAACGATTGATAATATGGAGGTTACAAAATTAGTTTCATTGATAAATGTCAAAAAAACAGGCCTGTAACAAGCTGTATAAGCAGTCGTAAATAATATGTGTAATATCAAACTATTGTTTTAAGGCGGGATGAACGATTTTTCCTCCTTTGGTATTAATTGCACTGGCCAGGTCAGGCTGATTTTCCCAGTCTTTTTCAGCCAGGCGTAGCAGGTAGGGGATGAGTGCTGCCGATAATGTTTGTGATGCGCTTCTTGGTACGACCGCCGGCATATTGGTGACACCAAAATGAACCACCTGGTCCTGGATAAAAGTAGGATGCTCCCAGTCCGTGGGCCGGGTGGTTTCTATGCAGCCACCCTGGTCAACATCATGGCCTTGACTGTTTTTGCTGAAACAATATGTGGCGCCTTGGCCCCCGTGACCAGTACCGCGCCTATTAATAAGTCTGCCTGGATCACAAAGGCTAAAGGCTAAAGGGTCAAGTCTTTACTTATAGTATTTAACTGTTCTCTAACTTGACTATCCTCTTCCATACGTCGATTTAATCGGGCGATGGTCTGTGACACTGTACAATAATTACCAACGCCGAATTGCCTGGCTATATGGGAGAGCGATTGGCCTGAATTGTCTTGACTCAGTTTCATGGCTAACCAACGAGGTAGATTACTGCTCCTTTTCCCCCGTTGCGCATGGTAGATGCTTTGTTCGCTGCACTGACAATGTTGTGCCACTCGTTTCACAATGACTGCTATTGTGATCGGCTCAACCACGTTCCCTCGCGAGACCTCTTTTTGCCAGTGATTAGAGTGAGCAGTTGCTTGTTTGACAAAGTCCCTGGTACCCCATATCGCAGGGAATTTCTGTTTGGCATAAAACCTGCCTGTCTCACCATCAGTTCCTGCTTCCACATAACGTCGATAGCTGGCAAAACGTTGGGGGCTTGCCAATTCGCCATAGATCGCCTCCCGGTATAACCAGTCCGGCAGGCTATGGTTTTTGACATAGGCGGGGTAGCTGGACCACGGGTATTGCTCCAGTTTATGAGCCAGCGGTTTTTTGGTCTCAACAGGATTTCTGTGAATGTACCGACTCACCTGTAACAGGTAGGCATTGGCATCGATGAGAATGGATTTATAGCGTCCACGAAACAACGTACCATCGGTACGTCTTAAGCGGTTATAGCGTTGCGTATAAAGCCCGTTTACATGGCGTATGGCACGACCCAAATTTCCTCTGGGCGTTCGTACGAGCAAGTGATAATGATTGCCCATCAGGCAATAGGCATGTACTTCCAGGGCAAAGCGCTGATGTGCTTCAGCCAGCCCTTGGTAAAATGCCGCATAATACGGTTCCCCATGAAATACAGTCTGACGTCCACGACCGCGATTCATCGCGTGGTAAAAGGCGTTTTCAAATTCTATGCGCAAAGGGCGGGACATCGCAGAACTTTATCTGCTTAATTACTAATAGTAAAGACTTGACCCGTTATTACGTTATTAACTGACCCGTTATTAACCGTTAAAGATCTCGAGCCAATGATTGGTAAGAGTAATCGGGTCTATGAAATTCTGAACCACAAACGTGCGCTAACACTTAAAATGATTTGGCGCCTACACAAACAACTGGGCATTCCCGCTGAGTCATTGATCAAACAGTGAATAGGGAATCGGGGTCATTGTATCATGTCAAAACCCCACCTGATTTACTTCCTCAATTTTCTATACTTTCATTTTGTACACCGTAGAACGGTCCTGATGCACTTTTGCTGTATGATTAAATACTAATAGTAAAGACTTGACCCTTTATGGCTTTATACTTTATTTATGGCTCTTTATGGTTTGGTGACTGGTACATTAAATTATGTTGTTCAACATAGAAAAAATCGGCGGGACTAGCCCACCGATGTATTTATGACTGCTATTACACTTAAACCAGATTAACGGACCTGGTTATGAGAAATAAGCGATTATTTGTTGATCGTAAACCTGGAATTTAATAAATAATCACTAAAAACTCCAGTAGCTGATGTACGATCTGCATTGCTCATTCTTCTACCTGCATACAGTGTTGCGGCATTTTGTGTATAACAACGTCGCATGGAAGATGATGCATCAGTCGCAATCTGAACCACCAGGTTATCAGTGCCGTTATATGTGAACGGAGAAGTGAAAGGAATCTCGACCCAGTCATCACGCAGGAGTCCTGCTGCCATGGTGTAAGTACCATTGTACACGATCGTTCCTCCTGAAACATTGTCAGAAAATGTTGTTGATAAGCTATCAGTGACACGATGCGCCAGTACAACTTCGGTGTTGGTAAAAATTGTGTCTGCAACGTTTGGTTCACCGAGACGACAAGCAATTCCTGTAATAGTGCCGCTGGTGCCAAGCTCTGAGGGCCTGAAGATGTATTGAGCTTTACCACTGACAATACTGCTGAACACTCTGCCTTCAGTATTACTTGTTCCTGTAATGTTATCCATGGTGCCGCCATTGAAGCGGAACACTGTTAATGGATTTCCAGTGGCCACTGTGCCTGTTGAATTTCCTACGGACGCATAAAGTCGTTGGCCAAAAACGTTATTTCTTTGCCAGGCAACCAATCCTGTCGTAGCAGTTACTTCTATATCAACGATAAGATTGTCAATACCATTGTAGTTAAAGCTACCAGTTATCGGTAACCAGATAGGTGACCCCGCTGGTATACCGGCAGGCACTGTAAATGTCAGCGCTGATGCCACTGTTACAGGGCTGCCACTATTAAAATTATCGGAAAATGTAGTGGTTAATGTCGATAAACTTGTATGGCCAAGCTTGATATTAACCGTGTAGGTTTGCGATAAAGTAACATTGCTACTTATCATTGCAATCCCCGTGATAGGCCCTGAACCATTGATACTACTGGCCGGATGTAGAATTTGACCATGATTCAAAGTTGTATCGCCTGTAAAAGGTACAGAAGCGTCGATGACGGCCAAATAATTCATATTGTTATCACCACCGGCGAAATTAAATTTGGTCTTATATAAAATCTGTTTTATCCCTCCAAAAGATCCGGCATCATAAGTCAGCCCTTGAGCCTGGCTGATTGGGGCAACAATAATACCAACACCATCACAGGCGGCCCCACGTGAGAATTCGACGAACAAATTATCCACCCCGTTATAATAAAACGGCGTAGTGAGTGGCACATCAAAATAAGTGTTGATTGCACCTGCAGGAACGGTGACTGCACCATTGACTACCGTAATCTCACTACCGATTTGGTTACCAGTATTGGTTGCCTGGTCGGCTACTAAACCTGCGACCGATGTCGGTATATGGGCCATTTTAATGGTGATGTTTGAGCAATTTACTGCCGTTGCTAATGCAGCATTATGTCGTAATGATAGTGAGGTGATATTGCCCGCACCTGCCACATCACTGGCCCGATACATAAACTGTGAGGGTGCCGTTGCTCCCGTGGTGTTAGAAAATAAGCCATTATTGGGACCAACAGTAGCAGCCGGGTTATCTACTGTTTTAATAAAAGTACCCGTCGCGAGTGAACCACCCCCTCCACCTCCGCCGCCACCGCCACCGCCGCCACTACTACCGCAGGCACCGAGGGCCAGGGCCGAAAGAATGGTAAATAAGATGAGTAGTT
>QIGL01000105.1 GCA_003228915.1 Acidiferrobacteraceae bacterium | reverse complement strand
CTTCGGCTTTGGCTTCCTCGGCAACTGCTCCATGCGTTGCTCTACCTCCTCCATCCCTGGAGTCGTGCGTCGCTCTACCTCCTGCGTCCGTGCAGTCGTTCGCCGGTATGACTACGTTGGTTACATTCAAGGCTTAAGTCAGTGCCATTCGGGCTAGGCCCCGGTTTCTTCTGGTCCAGACACCAGGTTAAAAATAGTTAATGTTCGTTGAGGTAATTATTATAATCACTGAAGTTTGTTATTACAGGTAAACAGTGCGTGCCTTCACAAATATAGGCGCATATTTCTCCCACGGGTTTTTTATGCTCGAATATTTTCGGGACTGCTACGCTGGCCTCAATCGCAATACAGGTTAGTCGGGGCATAAATCGGCGATTGGTTATTTGCTGCCATTCTTGCAGGTACTCTTTTTTGCCCCGCAAAATGACGACGATGCCCGGGTTTAAATAAAGTTCCAGCGCATGGGATAAACTGCAATGTGCGATGGCTTGTTCAGCAAGAGAATTGAAACCGCTGCGCAGGCACCGTTCCGCGGCGTCCAGGTATTGTGTTCGCCCGCTTAATAGCCCAAGTTGCAGCAAGGTGCTTGCTGCGACGGCATTACCATTTGGCATGGCTTCGTCAGAAAAAGTTTTACTGCGGTATATTAAGTGTTCATGATCATGGCTGGTAAAGAAAAAGCCGCCATTTTTCTTATCTTCAAAATTAGCAAGCAAGTTATCGGCTAGTTGCAAAACCCACTCATAATAACGATTACTCCATTGAGACTGGAGTAGTTCCAGCAAGGCCTGTAGCAGGTAAGCGTAATCATCAAGGTAGGCATTCAAATGTGCCTTGCCATCTTTATAGCTGACAAGTAGCCGTTGTTTTTTCCATAAAGTGTTATAAATGAAATCTGCTGATTTGATTGCGGAATCAATGTATTGTTTATTGCCTGTACTCCTGCCAGCAAAGCTCATGCCGCGTATGGCAAGCGCATTCCAGGCACATAAAATTTTGTCGTCCCGGCCTGGTTGCTTGCGGGTATTTCTTTGATCGAGAAGTTTCTTGTTGGTGCTCGCAAGTAATAATTCTATTTGTTCTTCTTTTCTATCCAGGTCTTTTGCCAGGTCATGATTTAATATAGTACTGTGCATATGCCAGTCTCCCTCAAAATTGGCAGGGCCTGTCAGTCCGTACTTGATTTTATAAACATTAAATTCATTTTCGCTTAGCAGGTCTTCAATTTGTTGTGGTGACCAGACGTAGGTCTTTCCTTCCACGTGGTCAGTATCGGCATCCAGGGCAGCGCAATAGCCGCCTTCATCAGCTTGCATGTCACCCATTAACCAGTCAGCAGTAGACTCGACGACCTGTTTGTAAAGGTTGTTATTGGTCACAAGCCATGCTTGGGCATAGAGCGTGAGCAGTTGGCCATTGTCATATAGCATTTTCTCAAAATGCGGGATCATCCAGAACTTATCTGTTGAATAACGGTAAAAACCACCCCCGATTTGATCCCTAAAACCACCCAACGCCATTTTATCCAGTGTCAGGCATGCCATCTCTAATGCTTGAGAACCATTATTATTTCTGGAATTGATTGTCAGGTGTTGACGTAGGCAACGTTCAAGCATTTCTGCATGGGGGAATTTTGGTGCGCTACTAAAGCCGCCATTCTCGTGATCGAATGCATCAACTAATTGCTGGTAGGCCCGGTCAAGCGGTGCAGCGTTTAGATCTGTGTTAAGTCCGGCATGACTGGAAATATTTGTTAATGCATTTGTTATCGCGCTTTCCTGTTTTTTGATTGCATCGAATTTGTTTTTCCAGGCGTCGGCTACTAACTCCATAATATTAGTGAAGGTGGGCATATTATGGCGCGGTTTATTCGGGAAGTAGGTGCCGGCAAAAAACGGGATTTGGTTCTCAGGTGATAAAAAAACGGTTAATGGCCAGCCACCAGCTCGAGAAGTGAGCAAAGAATGAGCGGTTTGATATATTTTATCCAGGTCAGGACGTTCTTCGCGATCAACCTTTATATTGATAAAATATTTATTCATAATCTCAGCAGTAGACTTGTCTTCAAAAGATTCGTGCGCCATCACGTGGCACCAGTGACAGGCCGAGTAACCTATAGATAGCAATACAGGCTTGTTTTCAGATTTGGCCTTCGCCAGTGATGCTGGATTCCAGGCATGCCAGTCAACAGGATTGTCCGCATGTTGCAATAAATAGGGGCTGGTTTCCTGGCCGAGTAAATTATTAGGGTTTTGCATAGGGTTTTCGCAGTATGAGATAGGTGTTTTGTAGTTGCAGGGCCTGAAAAATAACATTAAAGAGCAGCTCAATAAAACGCACAATTACTAGTAATAAAAGCCCTCCCCGGGCTTTCACCACATCAGGAATGCTTGAGACTCAGTCACGATGTCAGGCAATTTTGTTACCACTACCGCTTGTTATACACGTCTCAAATTAGTGAGCAGAGGCTGGCTCGTGACAAAGAAACCGGAATTGACTAATATTTGACCAGAATAAGCATGAAACCATGGGATCAGAGCCGATTGAAAAGCTAACGATTATCAATTCAATGATAAAATTCCGAAAATACGGAAGAGATTCGCATTTAAAGATTTGTTATTTATGACGGGCTATAAAAAACAAAAAACCCGGCTTATTTCATAAAATTAACTACGAGGTAGTAACGTGGACAATTATTATAAAAAACTGGTAGTTGCGTGTGTCGTAATTCTTTTTCCCGGTCCAATTCTTTTTGCAAGTTCGAATAACTCATCTACCGCTGCGGACAAAGTTTCATGTGATTCAGAAAAAGCCAGGCTGCTTGTTACTAAATGTATAAATAATAAAAAGGGTTCGAACGCTGCGAAAGTTGCTTTACAGAATCTGAAAAAAATGAGTTTACAATGTCCAGCTAAAGAAAAATATCTGTATTTTCGCGGGCAATGTTATGAGGGATTAGGTCGAAACCAGGAAGCGCTTAAAGATTACGTTGATGCAAATAAGAATATTCCTGATGATATTATAATAATGCAAGCACTGGCCAGAATTCATTATAAGGTAGAAAAATATGAATTGGCTATCAAATATGCAACTGCTGTTATACAACTGGACAAGACAGGGTTTGACGGACTTATTTTAAGAGCAAAAATATATGAAGAGAATGAATCGTTTAAACTGGCATTAGAAGATTACAGGGAGGCGCTTAAAAGAATTCATGTTATAAATTCATGTGCCCGAGGTGATAAATCTTGTTACAGCCTTGCCGAGACTTTTACATATGGTTTTAGATGATTCAGACAATGCAATTAATATCCTTAAAGAAGGGCTAATGTGGAACCCTGGCTCAAAGAAATTATTAGCCACATTAAGTGAACTTTACAAGAAAATCACCGGGGAAGAAATGAAACACCAGGATTATTGTCCTTAAAAATAAATAGTAAAATTGAACCTGTTCAGGTTTCATTACGAATACTCCACCCTTCGGATCTGGACTATTCGTAAGCTCGTTCCCCATTTTTATACCTTAGCATTTACCTAATGCATGACAGGCATTAAGTAAGCAGAAAGATTGCGAACCAATAACGCATGTAGTGTTTGTGCATGACAATTCTCATTTTATTTTCAAATTGTAGTGAATTTAATGTCTCATTAGATTCAGACAGAGTCCATGGCTCAAAAGTCTTCGGGTAAGTTGAAAATCAATTAAAATGTTATATGCTGAAGGTATAGCTAATGAAAACACTCATCACAATCCCGTTTTTGCTCTTTTTCTTAACTGCCTGTGGTGGCGGCAGTTCTTCATCGGGTGTAGCACCTGTACCCGCACCTGAGCGAGTGACGTTTGGTGGTGCCGGTGATTTGGGAATTTTCGACCCTTCGGTGGCTCGTGATCCTGGCACGGGCCGTTTGTGGATGAGTTATTCATCAGTGAATACGTCAATTTATTATGTGCCGTCACTTTACTGGGCGGTGTCGGTTCGCCTGGCATTTTCTGATGATAATGGAGCTAACTGGACAGATGCAGCTGTGATAGTGGCTCC
>QIGL01000054.1 GCA_003228915.1 Acidiferrobacteraceae bacterium | reverse complement strand
GCTGCAGTTTGGTCTCCTACATAAAGCAGATCACGACCCACATCTACAGTCATCCCCCAGATGAATGCTATTGTTGTATTTGCGCCAACAATTACTCGATCAGGAGCAACGTTTCCATCAAGTGTACTAACGTTGTCAAAAACTAGTACCTGGTTACCACTAGGCTCAGAAACATACAATCGATCATTAATAACATCTACGAATGTTCTCACTTCTCCTCGAGCACCAATAAGTGTGGCTACTCCAGCAATCAAACGGGTGGGCGCAACGTTTCCATCAATCGTGCTGGCATTGGAAAAAATTGCAATACCATGATCACCAGCCACGTACAATAAGTCGTTAACCTCATCAATAGTTATGCCATGTGCACGAGTAATTCCTGTAGCTGCGCCAACAAGCTCTCGAGAAGGGGCAGCATTACCTGTTATTGCCGAAACCCCATCGTATATGACTACATTGTTTGTACTCCAGTTTCCAGTAAAAATAGAATCAGAACGAGAGTCGTAGGCTATGCCAAAGGGTCTTGCCAAGTTGGTTGCAGCGCCTACAATTTCGCGATCTGGTACAACATCACCATCAACAGTATCGGCGTTATCATAGATTTTTATAGAATTTAAATCGCCGTTGGCAACATAGAGGCTCGTGATCTGGCTAACACCAGAGGCTAGGTTACTATTGGAGCTAGAATTACAGGAAGTGACAGTTAAGGCTAATGTAATTACTGCTAAAATTATTTTTACTGTTTGGTTTTTATTCATTCTGAATTCCTTTGGTTAAACTACAAGCATTAATGGGACTGACGTAAATCTGGAGTTTGCTTCTTAGTACCACCTACTTTTTTGCATCCGGACTCATTAAAGTATAGACAAAATTGAAAAAAAATTCGATATTATCGGCGTCAGAGACGCCATTGCTTCCTAATATTAGAGAAAACTGGGATCTGACACGGATTTTTCTATTTCACGGATAAATCTTTGAACAACTATTCAATCTAAAAGTTTTATTATTGATGTTGCAAACGACTCAGTATTAGGCACCAACCCAGCATCGCTCCATCTGCGGCCAATATTGGCAATTGGACGAACTACTGGACCCGTTGAGCTAAAAGCATACGACTCGATATCCAAATCATCCGCGTGCTCAAAGAGCCAGTTTCTTACCATAGTTATTTCTTCGCAATTGTAGTTTTTTTTACCTGTGTTTTTCCCTATAAGCTTACCCAAAATTCTCATGACCTTAAAACAGCTATAATAGAAATTGACCAATAAAGACTCCATTTCAAGTTTCATTCTAACAATATTTTCATCTTCAAGTGCATCTAAGCTGTTTGCTTTGTATCCAACTAAAGTTGCGCCCTCACCAATTTTTATTGGAACACTAGGGTCTGCTCTCTTCATTCGTATTTCCATTTGATGACCGCCAATAGTTAAATGCAATATCCCTGCTTCTTCGTCATGATATATGTCTAGCGCATCACCTTCTAAAAGCTTGTTATTAAGTAGGATTAATTTTTTTACATCAGTATCAAGCCTGCGCAATGTTCTATCGATTTGAGACGCAATCTCTAACTCTTTCTTGGTTAGAATGTGCTTGAATACGTATTTCTGCAAGCTCGTAATTGCAGGCACTAATGATGGACAAAGCGCGTTGCTATTTAACTTCATGAGACTAAATAGGAAATCGGATAAATTAGTCTGCGATATTTTTTCATAGATTAATGAAAAAAATCATTCAACCGTTACGGATTTAGCCAGGTTACGGGGTTTGTCGACATCGGTGCCTTTCAGTACGGCCACGTGATAGGACAGTAATTGCAGGGGTACGGTATAAACAATCGGGGCGATAGCGTCTTCCGTATCGGCGACAATTAATACCTGGGTGCCGGGTTCGGCGTTAACGCCGGCTTGGCTGTCGGCAAAAACATAAAGTTCGCCACCGCGGGCGCGCACTTCCTGGAGATTACTTTTTAGTTTTTCCAGTAATTCGTTATTGGGCGCTACGGCAATAATCGGCATGTCCACATCCACCAGCGCCAACGGGCCATGTTTTAATTCCCCGGCGGGATAGGCCTCGGCATGGATATAGGAAATTTCTTTTAACTTGAGCGCGCCTTCCATGGCCACGGGATACATGGCGCCCCGGCCCAGGAACAAGGCATGGAGCTTGTCACCAAACTGTTCGGCCAGTTGTTTGATTTCGCCATCAAGCTTGAGGGCGTTATCAATAGCCGCGGGCAGACCTTCCAGTTGTTTGACCAGGTTTCTTTCGGCGGCATCATTCAATTCAAAACGGCGCCCCAATACAATCACCAGCAGCATTAAAGCAACCAGCTGGGTGGTGAAGGCCTTGGTGGAGGCGACGCCAATCTCGGGGCCGGCGCGGGTCATTAATACCAGGTCTGATTCCCGTACCAGGGAACTTTCCGGTACGTTACAAATAGACAATGAATAACCAAAACCCAGTCGTTTGGCCTCTTGTAAACCGGCGAGGGTATCGGCAGTTTCACCGGACTGGGAAATGGTTACAATGAGCGAATTTTTTCTGACTACCGGTTTGCGATAACGAAATTCACTGGCCACTTCAACACTGCAAGGCACGCCGGCAATAGATTCAAACCAGTACTTGGCAATCAAGCCGGCGTGGTAACTGGTACCACAGGCAATGATGTGGACACCCTGGACATTATCGAATATGGATTTGGCCTGGGCGCCAAACGCTGCTTCCAGTACCTTGCTACCACTGATGCGCCCTTCCAGGGTATCGGCGATGGCGCGGGGCTGTTCGTATATTTCCTTGAGCATAAAGTGGCGGTATTCACCGCGCTCGGCAGATTCGGCTGTTAATTCACTTTCCCTGATGGGTCGTTCGACTACCTTGCCGTTGATATCATAAATTACAAGCTTGTCTTTTTTAATATCGGCAAGATCGCCTTCTTCCAGAAAAATAAAACGCCGGGTAACGGGTAACAGGGCGGCCACATCGGAGGCGATGAAATACTCGCCAATGCCGACACCGATAACTAAAGGACTGCCAAATCTGGCGGCGACCAGGCGATCAGGTTCTTTATTGCTGACCACACCCAGGGCATAGGCGCCTTCTAAATCATTAATCGTTTTTTTGGTCGCCTCAAGAATGTCGAGGCCTTCATCAACGTGATAACCATAAAGTTGGTGGACAATGACCTCGGTATCGGTCTGGGAAGTAAACTCGTATTTTTTCTTGAGCTGGGCAGCCCGCAGTGCTTCATGGTTTTCGATAATGCCGTTATGGACCACGGCCACAGTTTTGCGACAAACATGGGGGTGGGCATTGGTTTCTGATGGTTCACCGTGGGTGGCCCAGCGGGTATGGGCGATGCCGATGTGGCCCCTGGTATTTTTAACTGCCTGGGCCAGTCCGTCTACCTTGCCGGCCTTGCGAATACGGGTCAGGCAGTTGGCTTGATCAAGCACCGCCACGCCGGCTGAATCATAACCCCGGTACTCCAGTCTTCGCAGACCTTCTACTAAAATTGGGACTACGTCTCGTTCTGCAATTGCACCGACTATGCCGCACATATGTATATCCTGTTAAATAAAAAGTTAATCAGCTGCTGATAAAACTACAACATTTTTATATTAGCATTGATGTATCGAGTGGCGTGTATCGAGGAAAACCCCAACCTCTAATATCTCCAGCCATTCATTACCCGCTACTTCTTTTTAGGTCTTTCCCAGCCACTAATGGTTCTTTGTTTGGCCCGGGACAAGGTTAAATCCCCGGCCGGCGCGTCCCGGGTCAGGGTAGTGCCGGCACCAATCGTGGCCCCGGCCGCCACCGTAACCGGTGCCACCAACTGGCTATCCGAGCCAATAAAGGCATTATCGCCTATAATCGTACGATGTTTGTTGGCGCCATCATAATTGCAGGTAATAGTGCCAGCACCAATATTCACCTTTTTGCCAACCGTGGTGTCACCCACGTAACTCAAATGATTAATCTTGCTGCCGTCGGCCACATCTGATTTTTTAATTTCGACAAAATTGCCAATGTGGACATC
>QIGL01000113.1 GCA_003228915.1 Acidiferrobacteraceae bacterium | reverse complement strand
ATATCTACTGTATTCTTTGCTTATCGTTTTGGGCATTTCAGGTCCTCCTAAGTAGGCTGAACCAAATGTCCACTTTAAGGGTGCAAGATCAACGCGCCGCGACCCGCGACCCTCAACCCAGGCGTTATGCGCCAGGTAGACAAATTACTCTTTAAATAACTATTAGGAAATCATTAAATGAAGTATTACCGCTGTTTATTAATAACTATCCTTGTCTTATCCGCCAATGCTCACGCATCGGAACCAAAAATAGAAATCATAGAGCAATTTGATAATTTAAGAATGGTCGCGTTTATTAGCATGGAAGAGTTACATGGTAACCCTGAATGGGACCCTAATATAAGCGAGCCACCTTTAACTGTTAGTGGTGCCATCCAGGCAGTTAAAGCCTTCACAAAAGTCTCAGGGTCTATTAATGAAATAGAAATAAGACAAGTGCCCAGGCATAAAAAAAAGTGGCATTATCTAATTAAGATTACTAATCATTCAATGAAATCTAAATACAGTATTTATGTGGTTTTAATGAATGGCACGGTCATTCCGGCAATAATTCAACCGCAAGGATATAAATAAAATATTTTTTTAAATCGCATAACAAGCGCATCAAGAACATTCGCTTGTCGTTCATTGAGGCTTTTAAAAGCCCCTTATGCAAAGCGTTGAGGCTGTAGAAACAAAAAGGGAGTACTCCAGACTCGATTGAAAACAGACCCACGACCAGGGTTTAAGTATTGCCAGCAACGCAATCGGAATAATTTACACCAAAAAAACAGGGTCAGTGAGTTTTTTTTAAAATATTTAAAAAAAACTTTTCACTGACCCGATAAGTTCAGCACTTTTGCGTAGTAGCTGCCATCAACGTGTCTTTTTTATAGGCATGCCGTATCAGAAATCCAAATAAATTGACTGGCCAGGTTCGCGGGATCAACCTATTTTCCCAGGCGTAAAATTTGTTCAATAATCCAGGTACGACTGTTGCCTTGTGCCCCAGGGCGTTGATGCCGATTTGGGCGACGCTTATGGGAGACTGCTTGAACATGGGCAGGCGAGAAAAATTAATCGGCATATTGGCTGGCATGTCGGTATCGGTTAAACCGGGAGATAAAACAGTGACATCAACACCATGTGGTTTCAGTTCCACATTGAGCGCTTCGCCCAGGGTCAGAATGTAGGCCTTGGCGGCGGCGTAGTTCGCCACATAGGGAATGCCCTGGTATCCGAACAGGCTGGACGTAAAGAGAATACCGCCGCGACCACGCTGGGTCATTTTCGCACCAAATATGCGGGCCATTTGCATAGGCGCGATCACGTTGAGTTGCAGCATTTTTTCATTTCTTTCTAGTGGCGAGTCAATAAAATCACCACTCATCTCGAAACCGGCATTGGGCACGACCAGTCCAATTTCGATATCACTGGTATGCTGTTCGATCATACTGATACTACCGGGTTCAGTCAGGTCGGCCTGGATAGTGCGGACTTCAATACCGTAGTCCGCGACCAGCTCTTTTTCCAGTTGTGCAAGCAAGTTCTGACGTCGGGCAACACCGACGATATTAATTCCCCTTGCGGCCAGGTTACGGGAGATGGCCTTGCCGATGCTGGCATTGGCGCCTGTCACCAGGGCCCAAGGGCCGTACTTTTCTTTAAATTGGGTCATATTAAACTCCTGTGTATTTGTTGTTGAGCTAGGTTTATATTGTACTGTTCGGTACAGTATTTATATGCGGTCGATCTTGTGAAGTCAAGACATTTTGTACCGATTGGTATATAATAATATTACACAGTATTTAAGGGTTTTGACTTAGAGGGTTTTTCTTATGGGACGTGCCAGGGATTTTGACGAAGACCAGGTAATCAACGACGTAATGATCAAATTCTGGGAGCAGGGTTACGAAGGGACATCCATGCAAGACCTGGAATGTTGCACCGGGTTAAATCGCACCAGTCTCTACAATGCCTTTGGCAATAAGCGCCAGGTTTTTGAGCGAGCCATGGATTGTTACAAAAAAACTGTTTTAAGTGTTCTGCTTGATGCCATGGAAGCTGCGCCGACGGTTAAGCAAGGTATTTACGAGTTCTTAAATACGGCCTTGAATACCCAGTTCGACAAGTGCCGACCGGGCGGCTGCATGATCGTGCTTTCTGTCATGGAAGGTGAGCAACACGATAACGACACCAGGAAAATGCTCCAGGATTCACTGCATGAGTTAAAACGGGTTTTGCAGCGTCGCTTGAATGAAGGCAAAAAACAGGGTGAGTTATCCGCGACCCTGGATGCTGGTAGCACCGCAACAACAATCACTGCCACGCTTAGTGGTATGGCGACCCTGGCAAAGGCCGGGTTTTCGAAAGCCACGGTTAAAAAAACGATCGACCAGGTTGTTGGGTTAATTAATTAAAGAATATTTTTGGCATCAATTTTTCAATACCGCTTGGCGGTTAAATTTGATCGTAGTGGCCACCGATAGCAAAGATAAATATATAATCATTATCGTACTTGTAAATTACACGATCCTTCTGGCTGATACGGCGCGACCATAAACCCGAGAGATTGTGTTTTAGTGGTTCAGGTTTTCCGGTTCCACAACGAGGGTCACCGCGGAGCATTTCTTTTAATACGCGACAAAGCGCCTTGTGCATTTTCTTGTCATTCTGCCTAAGCGCTTCGTAAGCCGCCCAGGTATTGCCTTCAAATACCAGTGATCTCATCAATTTCCCCATCCGTAGGCTGATATCCTTTATTTTTCAGATTGGTAGCCATTGAAGTGGCAATTTGCTTCATTAAGTCGCTGTTTTGTAAAACGGTCAGGGTTTCTTGCTCGCGCTCCCAGTCTTCCGCGCTCAAAACAACAAAATCCTCGCCACTCCGGCGCGTCACCTTGAGCGGTAAATGATTTGTAACTACTTGTTCTATATAACTTTTTAGGTTATCCCTGAATTTGTTGACACTGATACTGTCCATTAAGCTCACCTCTTAAACGTACGGCTATACCGTACATAATAGTCATAAAAACTTAATAAGGCAAATTAGAAGCGAGCGAGGGCCAGTCTTTATTAGTAGATATTCACGACCACGGTTTGATTACTGCCAGCAATATAATCGGAATTATCAATATCACAGGGAACTCATTGAGCCAGCGATAAAAAACATGGCCGTGGCTGTTTTTTTCATTTTTGAAATCAAGCATGAGTTTGCCCAGGTAAACGTGATAAATAATCAACACCAGTATCAGGATTAACTTGACCTTGAGCCAGTTGCCGCCGAGGCCGTAACCCATCCATAACCAGGCACCAAAAATTATGGTCAGTATGGCGCCCGGTGTCATGATGCCATAAAAGAGTTTTCGCTCCATGATCTTGAAACGGTCAAGGCTGATGCGGTCATCGGACATGGTGTGGTAAACAAATAACCGGGGCAGGTAAAACAGGCCGGCAAACCACGTGACCATGAATATAAGGTGGAACGATTTAACCCAGAGCATTTGTTATCCCTATAGTGTTGTCATGCCAGTGAAGGCCGGCGTCGATAAAATTATTTATGGACACCGGTATGACGTATTGTTTATTAATTTCCTCTTCAATTAACCGTTTAACCCTGGCCATTTTTAATCGACCCACAGTGTGCATAATTATGTGGCCTTTTTTGGCTACCAGGAAAACAGTGGGTGTTACTTGCACATTAATAAAAGAATGAAGTACTTTACTATCCACATCCAGTGCTACTTTATAAGGCAGTTTCATGCGCCTGGCCAGTTTAACAACCGCCGCCGGATGATCATAGGGCATGGCGACGGCAATAATTTCCAGGCCTTGTTTTTCATAAAGGTGATGTAATTCAATCAGGTCAGGAATTTCCTCGATACATATTTTACAAGTTGTGGCCCAGAAAACCACTAAAACGGGTTTGCCCTTGAGGCTGGCCAGTGTAATTTTTTGGCCGTTGATTATTTTAAAGGTGGCTTCAGGTGTTACCGATTTTAATGGTTTTGACTCACCATGCTCGCCATTAACGTAAAAGATAATGACAAGAGAAGTCGCCAGAAAAATTAATAAATATATAAATTTTTTTAACATATTTATGTTTTAGTGATGCAGTTAAGC
>QIGL01000059.1 GCA_003228915.1 Acidiferrobacteraceae bacterium | reverse complement strand
TGGACATAATATACTACGTCAGGTCAGACGAAAGCAGTCCGTTACAAGAGTGGCTTGATAGTCTGGATAACGTAGTAAGACTCAGGGTATTGAACAGATTTGCCCGGATCAGAAAAGACAATCTTGGTGTCCATAAATCTGTAGGTGATGGCGTAAGCGAATTAATTTTCACATTCGGCGCTGGCTACAGAGTTTACTACGCTACTGAGAATGAAACCATGGTGCTTCTCAATGGCGGCGACAAGTCTAGTCAGACCAGGGATATTTTAAAAGCAAAGGAGTTATTAAGCGACCACCATGCAAATTAGTTATACACCCTGGAGGGTATAATCATGAGCAGTACAAAATCATTCCACGAGTTGTTAGAAAATAACTTAAAGACGCCAGAAGATATGGCCAATTATGTCTCCATTGCTTTAGAAGACGGAGACGAATCAGATTTTCTTGCCGCTTTAGGTGACGTTGCGAAATTAACTGGTTTTAAAAAGCTGGCTGAAGACACCGGTCTTGGCCGCGAAAGTATGTATAAAGCACTGTCTAAAAATGGCAACCCTACACTTGAAACTTTAATGCTGATATTGAGTGCGTTGCATTTGAAGTTGGGTGTTAGCCCATCTGACAGCAACGATCAGGCAGCCTGATAAATAGATCAAAACAAAAAACACAGGTCAAAGAACAATTTTTCTGATATTAGACAATTGTTTTCTGACCCGGGTTAAGGAGTAATAAAATGAAGCCACATCCAGCACTTACAAAACACTACAACGACCTCGATTCAAAACAGGCATTCTTGAGAAAGGTATTTGACGATTCTGCCAAACACTATGAAGGAATTGCACGCTGGGGCTGGTTTAATTCCGGTGACCGTTATCGCCGGGAAGCGTTAAAACGTGCCGGACTGGCTCAGGATATGAAAATAATTGATGTCGGTGCCGGCACCGGCCAAACCGCCCGGGCCGCTGCCGAAATTGTCGGTAGTCCCGGGCTGGTGACAGTGGTTGAGCCAAGTCGGGGCATGCTGGAGGAGTCAAAAAAACAACTGGACAGTGAGCATATCCAGGCAATGGCAAACAATATTCCGGTACCGGATAATGCATACGATTTTCTGACCATGGGTTTTGCGTTGCGACACGTGGATGACCTGGACACGGCGTTTAAGGAATACTTCAGGGTCCTTAAGCCAGGCGGGAAGGTATTAATTATGGATGTCACCTTGCCATCGGGCAAGATTAGTTATTTTATGACAAAATTATATTTCAAATATATTTTGCCTTTTCTTACTCGAATATTTACCGGTAGTGCCGCCGCCAAATACCTGATGTCTTATTACTGGGAAACCATGGAGCAAATGGTAGATTCAGATTTGGTGATAAAATCTCTGAAAGACTCGGGCTTTAAAGCAGTAAAAGAAAAAATTCACCTGGGCGTGTTTAGTGAGTACGAGGCCATTAAGTGATGCGTGCAAACAGGCGGTCTTGTTTAAATCGTTTTTTCAGAACCACATGTGCAGTGTGCAGCAGATAGCCAATTCCGGCTAACTTTTAAACCGCCCCCGATCATGCTGTTCATTAAAGTCGATCACCGGGCCTGTCGGGACAATGCCCGTCGGGTTAATCATGGTATGGCTCTGGTAGTAGTGGCCTTTTATATGATCAAAATTACAGGTCTCGCTGACACCAGGCACCTGGTAAAGCGCTTTTAAATAATTCCACAAGTTCGGGTAATCAGCAATGCGTTTCAGGTTACATTTGAAGTGACCCACGTAAACCATGTCAAAGCGCAGCAGGGTGGTGAACAAGCGCCAGTCGGCTTCGGTAATGACATCGCCACAAAGATAAGGTTGTTTTGCTAACACGCCTTCCCAGAAATCGAGGGCGGCAAATAAATCTGTTACCGCCTCTTCGTAAGCCCCCTGGCTGGTGGCAAAACCGGCACGGTAGACGCCGTTATTTATTGGTTCGTATATTTTTTCGCTGACCTGGTCGATTTCATTTTGCAGGTGTTCTGGATAAAAATTAACCGCGGCATCGCCAATTGCATCAAACTGGGTATCGAACACCCGCATGATTTCGCTGGACTCGTTGCAAACAATTGTATTTTCTTTTTTGTCCCACAAGACCGGCACCGTCACGCGACCGGTGTAATCACTTTTTGCTTTTTTATAAACTTCGTGGAGATAGGTTTTGTGATTGATGGTATCCGGGATGCAACCGGGATTGTCCGTAAACACCCAGCCATGATCACCCATGAAATGATCCACCACGGAGAGTGAAATCGCTTGCTCCAGTTTTTTCAGCTTGCGCATTATCAGCGTGCGGTGGGCCCAGGGACAGGCCAGTGAAACATATAAATGGTAGCGGTCTGTCTCTGCAGCCAGCCCCGCGCTGGCGACACTGGTTATATCACGATGAAATTGCGTGTCGGGCCGGACAAAATGCCCTTTTTCATCTGCTTCATACCATTCATTCTGCCACTGACCTTTAACGAGTTGTCCCATCATGCACCTTTAAAGTTATAGGCCGCTTCTAGTAAATATTAATTCCTTCTCCCTCAGGGAGAAGGCTAGGATGAGGGGATATTAAAATCATCAAGTCATCTTTGTGAAACCCTCACCCTGCCCTCTCGACTCTGGTTCCAAACTTCGTTCTACCTCCTCCATCCCTGGAGTCGTCCCGGAGGGAGAGGGTATTATTAGAGGTGGCCGTAGTTAAGTTAATATCGAATTTAGCAGTTTTCTCTTTTCATGCTAAACGGTCCCGGACCAAAAGCGACGACCTGTAACAAACCACCGGCGATGGCAATATTTTTCATGAAGTTAATGGTTTCTGCCTGGGCCATGGCTGCAGTTGCCGCCCAGGGCGCGTGAAAAATAAATGCCGCCAGTAGTGAAAAAATTGCCAGTGCCGCGGCAGCCCAGCGGGCATTCCAGCCAACGACCAGTAAAATACCGCCACCCACTTCTACGATTATGGTTAATACCGTTACGACTTCTGACATGGGCAGACCTTTGCTGGCGATATAACCGGCGGTCCCGGCAAAACCACCAATCTTGTTAAAACCAGCCATGATGAAAATGAAGGCAAGCAGGATCCGGCCAGTGACCGGGCCGTATTGTTTCGCTAATTGGCAAAGTGTACTCATTTATAATCTCCTTATTAAAAAATTGTGTTTAAAAGTATGTTCAAAAAATTAGGATGTTGCCTTATTATCATTGAGATTAATTGAACAATATAGCTAGTGTAATTCCTGTGTAAATGTAATCATAGCGAGTATATTCACAAGAAACATTCAAATATATTGAATAATAGCAACATTACACTGGATGCCTTGACCGTCATAGCGGCTATCCATAAAAAAGGCAGTTTTGCCGCTGCTGCCCTGGCCCTGCATCGGGTGCCGTCGGCGGTGACCTATACGGTGCGCAAACTAGAGCAGGATTTGGGCGTGAGCCTGTTCGATCGTAGTGGCCATCGGGCCATCCTGACCCCGGCCGGGGCCGAATTACAGCACCAGGGCGAACGTTTGCTGACTGCTGCCAGGGCCCTTGAGGCACAGGTTCTGCGGGTCTCCACGGGCTGGGAACAGACCCTTCATATCGCGGTCGATAACGTGATTCCATTAGCCCGTTTAATACCGCATCTTGAGGCCTTTTACGAGGTTCAGACCGGCACTGGCGTCCAGGTTTTGCAGGAAGTTTACGGTGGCAGTTGGGATGCCCTGGCCACCAACCGCGCCGACCTGGTATTGGGCGTACCGGCAATGGGGCCCGTGGGCGTGGGTTATAATACGCGACCCCTGGGCCAATTGGACTTTGTTTTTGCCGTGGCCCCCGGGCACCCACTGGCAAAAGCGCCGGAACCTCTGAGTGACGAGACTATACTAGAGTATCGGGCCGTTTCCGTGGCAGACAGTTCTCGTAGTTTGTCGCCCCGGACCGCGGGTTTATTGTCCGGCCAGGCGGTGTTAACGGTGCCCACGATCGAGGCCAAGATAACCATGCAGGAAGCAGGTCTGGGTGTGGGTTATTTGCCACCTCATTTGGCGCAGCCTTCAATTACGGCCGGCCGGTTGCTGGTTAAGGAAGTCGAGTCCAGCCGCGAGGGCGGCATCATGTCCATGGCCTGGCGATCGGGTAAAAAAGGTAAGGCCCTGAACTGGTTTTTAAAGCGCCTGGAGCCTGAGGCGGTACGTGCCCGGTTACTGTTGCCGGAATGACGAGTTTTTGTAGCTATAATCCCGGGGTTAAATAATTCAGGTTAAATCATAATTAATGCTTTACACGAATATTTAAATATGCAGCCAAGGCATTTATGCACAGTTTTAATAAATGTCGCAAAAGTCCTGAATATTTTGTCACCAATAATTGTTATACGCTGAAAAATCACCTAACTGATTGAAACTATGAGCAAAAATGGGCAGCACAATATTTCAGCAATGTAATAAAAACCGGCACTTTAAGCCAATTTTTTACTGCCAGAGACGGTTTGTTCACACAGTTATCCACAGGTGTTGTGAATAAGATTTAATAGTATTTTTTAACAACGACTTATCACATTTTGTTATTTATTGGCCGAGCGTGAAACCATTTGTTTCACGAAAAGTTGTTGCCTGAGGGGTCTAATATTCCGGTAAATAAACGTCAGAAATGAGACCAGGGCGAAATCAAATCGAAAAATCTTCGTAAAAAAAGTGCTGTGTTAAAGTCCTGCCATGCCAAAACCAATAGAAAATATCATCCAGGTGGCCTTGCCCGTGCCCCTGCGCAAGGTATTTGATTACCTGCCGGCCAATGGCCCACAGCCTGTCCCCGGTTGCCGGGTGCGGGTGCCATTTGGTAATCGCAAACTGGTGGGCCTGGTGGTCGCGGTAAACCAACAGTCCACAATACCCCGGGAAAAGCTGAAAACCATACGCCAGGTTTTGGATCAAAACCCGCTCATTGGGCAAGCCCAGTTAAAATTTCTGCAGTGGGCGGCCAATTATTATCACCACCCATTAGGGGAAGCCATTGATGCGGCCTTACCGACCCTGTTAAGACAGGGCGAAGCAGCCGAAGTGGCCGGTGTAAGTGAGTGGACACTGACCGGGCAGGGTCTTGCTGCCGAATCTGCCGTTTTGAATAGTTTGAACCGGGCGCCCAAGCAAAAAGACTGTTTTCAGCATTTGAGGCAGGTTTCCGGACAGACCATGACCCGGGAACAGCTCGAGGAATTTAACCCGAACTGGCAGGCGGCCATCAAGGGGCTAATCAGTAAAGGACTGGTGGAAAAACGCGAGCGCAAACCAGATTTGCCTGAGTCACATGAAGTCAGCGCCGGGCCGGTGTTAAATCCTGAGCAAAAAAATGCCATTAAGGAAGTCGAAAGTGCCGGCCAGGGCTTTGCCCGGTATTGTCTGCACGGCATTACCGGCAGTGG
>QIGL01000010.1 GCA_003228915.1 Acidiferrobacteraceae bacterium | reverse complement strand
GTTTCAATCCACGCGCCCGCGAGGGCGCGACCTATAAATACTAAGTTACTAATTGTAAAAGAACAAATGATAATTTTTCGCTAACCGAAATGAATTAAGCATAAAAAACCAACAATGTTAACTAACTTACACCATATCGTATTAATAACAATGTGTTAACTGTCCGCTAACCTCTCAGGAAATAAATGAGAATGAACGGTTAGCGATTAAAGAATTAAAGCATCATTAGCGGGATCTGCGACAGATTTGGCTCCAACATGTTCTACTCGTTGTCGTCCTTTTTTGCCGAGCATATAAAATCTAAGGCTGTCTTCTTCGGGGTCAAAAATAGTTATTAATTCATTTTTTAGTACAACAAATTGTGCCGGGGTTACTTCGCATTCGAATACAGAGTTTTGTACGCGCATTCCATAATCCAGGCAAGTTTTGGCAATTCTGCGTAAGCGTCTTTGTCCACCGTCTGATATCACACTAACATCATAAGTTATAAGTACCAGCATGATTATTTCACCAGATAAGGCGGGTAATATTCAGTGTCACCGCGTATATGGCGTGCTAATAGCATGGCCTGGCAATGGGGTAACAGGCCGATAGGTACTTGTTCTTCGAGATAGGGATGCATGATTTCAACTTGTTTACGTTCCTGCCAGGCGGTTAATAATGTTTTTCTGGCGTCATCAGTTAATCGCACTGCGCCGCTGGCTTCTGTAATAAAATCATTCAACTGTATTTGCCTGCGATTGATTAATGTCAGTACAAAACGGTCTGCCCAGGGCGCACGAAATTCTTCAAGCAAATCCAGTGCCAGGCTGACGCGGCCAGGGCGATCCTGATGTAAAAAGCCCACATAGGGATCAAGGCCGACGCCCTGTAATGCGGAGGAGCATTCATGTGTTATGAGTGTGTATACATATGACAGTAGTGCATTGACCGGGTCAGTCGGTGGGCGGCGTACCCTGCCACCAAAAACAAAGCCACTGCCACGTAGCAGCTCGTTGAATACACCAAAATAAGTACTGGCTGCGTCTCCCTCGATGCCCATGGCTTCGCTGACTAGCTGTGCATTTTGTGATCGTCGTAAACTCACTGCTAATTTGGAAGCGGCATCATTCAATGCTGCATTTTCTCCATGATTGCGAATTTCACGCATTAGCACCGAGCGGCCATTAGCTATTTTTGCAGCCACCATCAGACGCGCAATGGATACAGATTTTTCATTATCGTCTGCCCAACGGTACTGAGCACGACGTAATAAAACGTTACCGGTTTGTTTACCTTGCACACGCGCAAGAAATTTTCCGTACTCGGTATAAAATGCCAGTCCAATACCCTGTTCACCACAAAAACCCATGAGAAAAGGTGAGACAGAGATCTGACCAAAACAAAGAATATTGCTTATGCTAATAGCAGGGAATTGGCCAAGTTTTTCCTTGCCCTGTTTGATAACAATAGTTTCCCGCTCTTTATGCAGGTAACTTTCCTGTCGGGTGATGTAGAGGGTATTGAGGAGCTTTTTCATGGCTATTTGTCTGGAGCCGTTTTATGTTTAATTTTTTTATCCGTCGAAGGTAAATAATAACCTGAGGAGATTACTATTCGTTTAATGAGTCAAGGTGGTTCTGTATGTTTTTTCTGATGCCCATAAAATTATTCTCAATCACCTTCCATACCTGTAATGGATCTATACCATCGTACTGGTGAATCAAAACATCTCTGAATCCTGCGATCTGCCGCCAGGGTACATCGGGTATTTGTTGTCTCACATCATCAGGTAAACGTTTGGCAGCTTCACCGATAATTTCAAAATTTCGATATACGGCGTCCTGAATCAGGACATTGGATAAAAAAGCACCTTTACCCTCTTTTGTGAACTGCTCGATCTTATCCAGACATTCGATGATGTGAACAAGGTAAAGACGCGTATCTTTCATAGAGGGACGGCCTCTTTAATTATTTTGTCCTTTATGATTCTATGTAGTTTATCGGGTGTGACTAAATCTATTTTTCTACCCAATAAGTCTTCAATTTCCTGGGTCATGGCAATGCGATCCAGCAAACTGGTATTGGTATCTAAATCTGCCAGTATATCCACGTCGCTGTCCGGGTCAGCGTCACCCCTGGCCATGGAACCGAATACGCGGATATTTGTCGCGTTGTACCGCCGTGCAATTTCTTTTATTGCGTTGCGGTTATTGGTAATTAGTCTGTTTAGTGGCATTGGTTTTACCTGCTGGTTATGCGTTCAGTTTATCATTGATGGGAGATATTTCCTGCATTACCCTATATCTAGCACTGGCGAACCAGGGCTTGACAGGTTCGGCTTTTGGGCTGGGTACTGGTTGCACCAAACCGTAATAGGGTTTCAGCTGTGGCGACATCGGTAAGCCGTTGTTTGCCATCGGTTGCCGTCATTTTCAACCGGTTACAATTTGTAACCACTTCACTTCCTTCCTTGTTCAGTCGGTTTTTCAATACCTTCCAGTAATTCCTGGCTGCCTGATGATTGGCCTGTTGGGTTAAGACCTGCACAATATCAATCACCGAAAACCACCAGATTTCAGACTCTTCATCATAAATTCTACGAATCTGGTAATTCTCAAATAATGTCATGGGTATCTCTATTAATCAGGATTTTTTCGTGAGTACAAGGAAGCGCCGCGCACAGAACCGCAGTGTATGGGTAATACATGAGGATTCGAGCACGGCGCTGACGCCGCAATCGCGGAAAAAGACGATTAATAGAGGTGCCCTCATATCAGTTTTCATGTGTTTTACTCCCTACAGTTTCTTCAAAAATCCCTTTTATATAGATCGCTGTGCGATCATGCCGAAAAGTATTCGGTTCGCATAAATTGGCTAATGAACAGGCTTTACAGCGTTTTTTATGAACGGTAGGTAGAGGTGTTTTGCCCGATGCCAGTAACTCATGAGCACCTTCAATAGCCGCAAGTGTCACACCTCGCAATGCTTCGTCAATTAACACAGGTTCTCGTTTTCTCACCTGCCAGTACCACAGCGCAGCTTCATCAATATTTACTTCGCGCATTTCTTCCAGGCACAAAGCCTGCGCACAAAGCTGAATTTTGTCCCAGTCTTCCAGCTTGGGTTTGCCGCGTTTGTATTCCACGGGAAAATACTTAGTGGCAGGTTTGCCTTCTATTTCTAATAAATCGAGTTTGCCAGTAATGCACAATTTATTAGAGCGAACAGCAACGCTACGTTCATAACGCACATTGCCCCGTTGTTCAGGTTCGCAACTATCAACGCGCTCGTGCAATAAATTCCCGTGTGCCGTGTGAAAATTATCAGCCCAAACCTGTTCGATATGAATTAAAGCGAATTGACGCGGGCAATACGCGTAGTGTTGCAGGGCAGAGAGATAGATCAGGTTGTTTGAGTCATCCATTATTGATCGTCATTTTCTTTCTTCTGTAATCTAACCAATTGGTCAAAATCGGATTCGAATAACCTGTCTTGCACAATGCGGTATTTTTCAAATTCTAATTCAGCAAAATTTTTAGCTACCGTGGCACTGATTTCCCCTGCATTTTCCAGGATTTCCCTTTCATTGAAATGAAGAAATGCATCAAGCTTTTTAATCCAGTCCTGCATGCTCATGGCTTGCATATTCCTGGCCTGCATTTCTGCATAATCCAGGTACATTGTCACAATACGGTTCAATCCATCCAGTTCTGCTTTGTTCAAGTAATTTTTAGCAACCAAAACATCGAGTTTGCGAACTCGACCTGAAGGTGCATTTTTCCATGAAGTAAGCCCCATGTTCTGTTTTTGGCTATCAGCCCGTTCATGGACAATTTCTGCCGCTGTCTGCTGTGCAATAGCCCAATGCAATTTATTTTGTACGGTAGCAAAAAAACTTTTTGTTTCCTCTGTATTTTTATTGTAATCCACACTGCATTGAGCATAGATGTCTGTAATTTTCTGATAAAAGCGACGTTCACTAGAGCGAATGTCTCGAATGCGCTCCAGTTGTTCTTCAAAGTAATCTTTGCCAAAAACATGGTCAGGATTCTTAAGTCGCTCATCATCCATGGTAAAACCCTTGATAATGTACTCTTTAAGACGCTCAGTTGCCCAGATGCGAAATTGAGTTGCCTGTATTGAATTAACACGATAACCCACTGAGATAATGGTATCGAGATTGTAAAAATTAGTCTTATAGCTTTTGCCGTCCTGAGCAGTTAGTTCCATAATGGAACTAACTGAATTCTTCACTAACTCACCAGATGTAAAAATATTATTCAAGTGTTTGGTGATTGCAGGTCGCTGCACCCCAAAAAGTTCAGCAATTTTGTCCTGAGTCAGCCAAATATTTTCATCCTTTAAAAAAATCTCAACCTTTACTTTATTATCTGGCGTGGTATAGAGAAGAAACTCGGTAAAAGAATTTTCAGGGTTATGTTTAGTTTTTTTTCTGCTCATTCAAGCCTGTCTTTGGTTAGGTGGATGATGAATTGGGAGGTGGGTTGGTTGGGCATTA
>QIGL01000032.1 GCA_003228915.1 Acidiferrobacteraceae bacterium | reverse complement strand
CCACATGGCGATAGGCTTCATGTTCCTCGAAATCCTCCGGAATTTGTATCACCCTGATTGCCGTTGCCTCTTTTGCCGGCAAAACCATTAGCTTTTGCATGTCTCTCTCCTTATTTTAATCCTGGCACTGATTTCGCTTTGTCAGCGGTAAGACACATTGTGCATGAAAAACGGGCATGGCGAAGCACTTAATTCCAGCAGCCTTAACAAGAATATTCTTTTTCTGTCTACCGTTTTCCACTATAATTAGCCTTATGAAAGCAAAATCTCTCTATCAAACTAATCCTTACTTAAAAAACAAAACAAAAGCTCGCAAGCTTATAGTTCGTAGTATTGCCAGTTCTACGGCCATCGAAACAGGCGAGTCCATCGTCAAGATAGAAGAAAAACTTAGTCAGCAGCACGTTCGCGTGACTCGTGTAAAACTCGCTTAAAAATCTCCTTCATAGGTTTCTCGTTATCTAGCCCTGCCTGTATGGCGGAAAAATCAAGCACAGGCGCGCCGGCCTGCCCATTCATAAATATTTCCCATCCAACGGCGATGCCAATCACACAGGTCTTCGGAACGTATAGTTTTATCTACTACGATTTCGTCTAATACTGCTTCTGTAAGTTGCTCTAATAAACCTAGTTCAAGGTCATCCATCTTAACAGTCGGTGATGTTAACCTTGTTGTGTAAAACCCGATCATTTGATCCTGGCTCAAACTCGCCCTGTGGATTCCCAGTAGTATCATAACGATTAGTCATTATTGGCTCCTGGCACTTCCTCTAAAAAAACCCTGATTGGGTTCACTACTGTCCCACAACTCCGTCATTCCCGCGGAAGCGGGAATCCAGTCATTCTGGTTTGTAGCCTAATCAATCGCTTACTGTATTCCCGCTCACACCAGTGCCTCCAGATACGGACGCATCACGTTATGTACGCGACACACCTTCCCATAACGGTAAAGTTCATCCATGGTAAATCGCTTTTTGTTCCACCCCTCACGCAGCGCTTCCAGTGCGACATCGAGCCCGATTTTATTACGATATTTAAAGCAGTCCGCGACTGTTTTAGCCGGGCTGAAAATCTTCACATTAATACCAGACAGTCGATGCTCTTCCACACCTTGCGACATTGCCTCACCGGAAAAGTAAACAAAACGAACCGCCAGCGACTCGATAACCGGCTGCCGCGCTTTTCGATCAATCGCCAGCCACACCGCATGGGGGTTCTGGGTGGTGAGCTCATGAAAACCAAGGGCAGAAATTAGCGCAATCACACCATTGGGGACTTTTTTAGCGACTTCAAGCAGGGCCTGATAATGCCCCGAATCAGCTTCGGGCCACTGGTACAAGCCTCTGCCAATTTTTACCATCAAGCCCTCCCTGGCCAATTGATACAAATAGTCCCTGGGCAAACCCGCCCGCTTTAGATCCCTGGGCCTAACCAAAGTATGTTTTCTGGCAAAATCGATAACTTGCTGTTTTTTTGTAAATGTTTCCATTTTCCATATTCTTAATATGTCGGCATATATTAATATATGCCGTCTTTTTAAGATAAGCAAGTCTATTTAACTGGGTAAGGGAGGAATGGCACTTACCTAAGCAAAAAACAGTGAAAAACTTTTAGTACATTCTGGATTCCCGCTTCGGCTTTGGCTGCGAGCATCGCTCCACCTCCTGCGTCTGACCGCAATAAAGTCGTCTGCAGGAATAACGAGGTTGTGGACAGCAGTGGGCCCGTCCCCGTTTTTTTCGTCAGGCTCGTTTTTTAGTCTTGCAGCGATGAGTCCTGCAACGTAATCCAGGGCACTTCGTATTCCCCTTGCTCTGTGGAGAAAAACGCCGAATCCTCTGAGATCATGACAGAAAAGGTCATGGTCCTCGTTACCCCCTGCGCCAGGGCTTGCAAGCTCGGCCAATCAAACTGGTATACCGAGACAGGCAAAGGCTTGAATTTCTCCCGGGCCTTTTGCCACCAGACATCGGATTTGGCTTTGGCATTAAAGCTGTAGACCTTAACGGCCGAGGAAATGCGGGTCGCTTTTTTAATTCGCGCCACCGCCGGTTCACCGACATCGATCCACAGCGCAATCCGGTCATCCAGCGTCCGTGCCCAGAGATCGGGCTCATCGCTTGCACTCAATCCCCGGCAAAACACCAGGCGTTCCTGGGCATTCATACAAAAAGCCAACACCCGCGCCATCATGCGCTCGATAGTTTCCGACGGATGCTGGGCCACTGTTAAATTCAGCGAATCGTAAACATTCCGATTGAGATCGGATAAAGCGATATTGAATTTAAAGACGGTGGGTTTAAGGGCCATTTGTATAAAATATTATCTTATTTTTTTATTAATTCTTCTAATTTTTTTAATTTACTCATATAAAACTTCTCGCTCCAAAGCTTTAAACTTTTCTGTTCAACTGGCTTTAAAAATCTTGCAACATCATCTCCCGCATTTTTCCAATTAATTGAAGAAATCTTCTCGCCCAATTCTTGCATTAACCATTCACGATTAATCTCAAGCTTTTTCCCTTGCCATGGCCCATATTGAATGAGTGCGTTCTGTAACAATTTTAGGTTTGGCGTAACACCCTGTGTGATGTACCAACTAAAATCATACCAGTCCCTGCCCTTCAGATAAGGTCGGCACAATAAAGCATGTGTCTTCAAGGCAAAATTACTACTCATATCCTGATGACAAACCTCAAAATCAACAGGAAAATCCAAATAAGTATATTCAAAGCCAGACCCAAGAGGAGGCTTACAATCAATTTCCAGTTTAATTTTTAATTTTTTATCTCTTTGGTTATTCATAAAACTCAAATTTAGCTGACTGGCAATTGAATCGTCCTTGATTAACGCCGCCCTTACATTCCTATCCATGTTTTTCTTATCTACCGCTTCAGGCTCAATCCCGAATTCCTTGCAAGTCTCAACAAGTTTTTCCAAATAGGGTTGCCACGTAAAATTTGAATCTGGATTCCGTAAAATGAAATCGATGTCCTCCGAAAAACGGTTCATGCCGTGCAGAATTCTCAAAC
Organism: Acidiferrobacteraceae bacterium; assembly: GCA_003228915.1. Classification (GTDB taxonomy): domain Bacteria; phylum Pseudomonadota; class Gammaproteobacteria; order Acidiferrobacterales; family SZUA-150; genus SZUA-150. The sequence goes on along the minus strand of QIGL01000032.1, from coordinate 1,593 downwards.
TGGTTCCGCCTTGAAACGCCGCCACTTCAAAAAATTCTGCCTGCCATAAAGCAAACAAAATAATCTCCTGTACGATTTCCTTGAGGGCATTCTCTTCCTCAATAGGCGTTGAAGCTTTGTAAGCAACCAGTCGTTTTTGGATTAAATCAATCATAATCCCAACGACCTCAATAGTTCTTCAATAAACACTTGCTCACGCTTTCCTTTATAAACATCCAGCAGCATTGTGATATTTCGTGACGGCACGGCTTTAAGCGCCTGCTCGTCAACCCGCAGCCCTTGCACCAAATAATCCAACCCCCGCCATGGCTGTTTACGTAAGTACACCAAATCCATCAATGCGCGCATGGGCTCGGCAATCAATGCGGCCTGGTGTTGTAATTCATGCCTGGATACGGCTTGGAGAAAATAACCGGGGTTGACTGTCATCCGACGAAACTCGAATCGTCCGAAGACTTCATGAGTAAACTGCACAGATTTACCCCCATGGGTCATGCTTGTTACCGTCTGGACTGCTTCCGGGATCCAGCCATGAAAACTTAATGCTGCTTCTACAGAGACATAACTGCCGGGTGAACATTGCTGTGCCAGGACAAAGGGATGCAGCGGTTGTTTTCGAAAAACTTCCGCCAGGACATATAATCCGCGGCGAACTTTTAATAACTCCCCGACCTTCAGGGCACGATTTACCTGGCCATAGCGACGGGCATCACTGCCACCCAACAGGCGCTCCAGCTGTCGGGCAGACCAAACCCGGCTGGCCTTGTCAGATCTAATAATGCTTTCAGTTAACGGTGTCATAACAATAATTTACAGTAACTTCCATATTATGCAAGTTTCTGGAATATTATGATATGGAGAATGATCGGGGTATTTTATAACTTATTGTTTTAATTATATATAATCAATATGGCCGCACTCATGCAAAACAAGGGCTAGTCCGGATTTTATGCATTCTTGCAGTAATGCGGTGGGCCAGTGTTGAGCCTATCCCCAGAATAGTCCCTCACCAAGTCTTTAAACCCGTGCGCTCACCTTTCCTCCTCGATCCACTCCCGCATCGCCTTGTCCGGCCACAGGCATTCGCTGCCCTTCATCCCCCTGGTGGTAACCGGGCGGTGATTCAGGGTCGCAGAAGCGGAGTAAATGGGTAAATCGAGTACATCAGGCACATCCATCAATAAAGCCTCAAGTTCCATGGCCCTGGTAGTGCGCAGTGAGCCCTGCACGGAGCGGTCGCAGTACGTGTCGAATTGCAGCGGGTCGAGAAGTCCCAGCGTCTTTTCGATAAGTTGGGGTTCGTAGCCCAGCTTTAGCATGGTGTTAGCGAAGAGATCCTGAAACCAGTAATCGAGCCTGGCGAAGTCCGCCTTTTTCAGTCCGGCCATAAAAAGGACAAAGCGTGTCTGGTCATGGCAGAACATCACACAGTTATGCCGGTCGATAACATAGAGATTGGCATGCCAGCTTCCCAGTGGACTGGTTTCATCCAATGACGCACTGCTAACGTTGGGCAGTTTGGCGGCGAGTTTGTGGGTGCAGTGGATGATCATTCTGGTCGCTTATTCGCCTCGTAGCGCTGGGGCATTAATC
>QIGL01000077.1 GCA_003228915.1 Acidiferrobacteraceae bacterium | reverse complement strand
TTCTTGCCAGAGGTGAAGATAGAATTGGTAGTTCTCAGGCTCGATAAAACAGGTTTCCCGGTTATTGCCCCGTTGGATCACATGATAGGGTAAACCGGGTAAATACATCCGTGTCCGTCCAGGCATCGCAACTCCTTTGCATCGCCAGTTTGATCGCTTGAATTGTTGTGACAGCGTTTAAGGTTGAAAAGTCCTTAAGTAAACTGCCTATTATTTAATCCCTCCGTTCCCTTTCACGCTTTGCTCACTAGAATGCGCAAAATAACACGAGAAGAAATCAGAGAAAATGGTCATGCTAGAAAGCTTAAGTAAGTGCCATTCGGATCTGACCCGAATGGCACGAATGGCACGAATGGCATTACTTATTGCAACCGGCAGCAACCAAAGCTTCTTTCTCAATCAAATCTTGTATCGCCCCCATAGTCTCCAATAAAATTGGTATACCAATCGGGAAAGTCACAGTCTGTATACCAATTAAAGTATTACTCATAGTCCAAAAAGTCCGTACTGCGACTAATGCCTGGATAAATTCAGCGGGTGCGCCTGCAACAACACAGTCTGCTATTATGCCAGGCAATTTAGCAGTAAATGATGTTATCTTTTTTAATCTAGATAAGTATGAGCCAGCTAATTTAGTTAAAGGACTATTTTTTCTGGCCATATATTGAATTCCGTGCCATGCTATTTTTATCATTACATCCCAGAGTATGCCAGTTACATTGACAGGAACTATACTTGCAATTTTTTTAAAACTACCATTCCCCCCGCCTGTAATCTTATACGCCCCCGACCCGGTCACAGGATCAGTAATTATATAACCTTCTCCGGTAAAACCTGGCACAGAGACTTGACTGGCATGGGTAATGACTTCCTTGCCGGCTGCCAACCCCTGGCGAATTTCTTTCATCGCCAGACTGCTTAGCGTAAGTTGCGGCAATGCGGTAGCCTGGTTTTGTTGAGTGATATGATAAATCTTCTGGCCTTGTTGAGCTGCTAGTTGTAATGCCTTGATGGCACTGATGCCATCAATGGGGTTGGCGGGATCTGTGTTGAATATCTGTTCCGGAACTGCACTTTCAAGCACTGAAGAAAGCATGCCAGCCTGTAAGTTCAGTCCTTTCCATTTGGTCATGTCGCCATCTTGGGGGATGTAATTCCAGGAGACCCGGACATTAACCGCAATACCGCCGGGTTTCAGGGTTCTTGGGAAACCAAACAGTCGGGTGACATTGGGCTCATAACCAAAGCTGCCATAGCCATTGGGCAAATCAAAACTGGCCTGATTAGATAAGCCTTGTAAATGGCTTAAGGCTAAATATTGGCCCCAGTAACCCATGCCACCAGCATGAAAGAGGTCCCCGAGAATGTCTTCTCTGGTAAGACTTGATATCAAGGTCAAATCACCAGAATTCATAATGGTTTGGGTGGCGGTTAGTTTGGTTTGTAACTCTGTGAGCTTCGTTGGCGAGACACTGCCACTGATAATTGCCAGGTTCAGGTACGAGCCAGCGGTGACGCTGTAATTATAATTATCAACAGCAGGCTGACCTCTTCTTTGGATGTGATAACCAAAGTCCAGCTCAGACCCCAGCTGCATACTGTTACCCCGAGCGACTACCTGGCCTGACACTGCAATCTCGGGAATGACGTAAATTAAGTAGGCAGGAATGGTGCTGGGTAACTGACTGGGGTCAGTAATCGGATCTCGGGGTAATAAAGCCAATAACGCGGCTTCATCAGCCGCCGTGGCCGGTTTGAACGAGAGCGTGGCCTTGTGATTATTGAGTTTGGCATAAGGCAAGGTCACCGGGTTAATGAGCTCACCCAGCGCATCTCTGCCAAAAGAAAAGGTCATGGTGTTTTGCAGTAATACCGGCAAGGCGGCATAGCGGGCGCCCTTGACGATAACTTTATAAGGCATGGAGGCCGGTAATATGCTGGTATTGCTGGCAATAATTCTGCGACTGCCAATGACATCCCCCACCACGGGATTTGTCAGGTTGGTATTAATGTAATTAGTTAACGCGGTCTGCGCCTGAGTTTGTGCAGTTTGTAATACGGTGGCATCGAGGTTTTGCACCCAGCCTTCGGCTTCGTTAACCGTACCGCTATTGGTAAAGTCAGTGGCCAACTGGTTGGGATCAATACCGGAGATTGTTAAAACATCTAACCCGGTTAAGTCCTCATATTGTTTATAACTGGCATCGAGCTGCACCCAGGTATCGGCGCTTTTATTGACCCCGCCCCTTGAGGGCGCAAAATCTATGGCCGCCTCGACCCAAACATGTTCCAGCTGGATGCGATCGATTTTGCCACCCCGGATGACTTGGGTAATCGGCACGCCACCATAGGCGGCAAACAGCATGGCGGCTTCAGGCTTGCTAAACCCCCCGGTCCAGTTCATGAATTGTTGTGTACTAACATCAATGGCACCATGGACATAACGGGTCGGGATACCGGAAGCGCGATACAGAGCAATGAGTAACGAAGCGACATCAAGGGAATTGCCCCTGAGTGAACCCAGGGTAACATCGGCATCCTGGACCGCACCCCAGGCGGGAATCCAGGCCACATTATTACGCACCCAGTTATAGATCGTGACCGGGTTGTGTTGTAACAAATCGGCCTTGGCCTGGATGGCGGGGGTAATCAGGACTTCATCACTCTGGGCCAGATAGGCGGGATTACTGGCACTGGCAAGAGTATCGAAGCGATAACTGCCATGGCTGGCCAGCTTGACGAAAGGCGTGTTAAACAAACCGGCCTGGCGAAAATGTTTTTTCTTTAATTTGGGTTTATTTTTTTTGTTTAATTTGGCCGGCCCACTGGGCAGGTCATTGGGGTCAAATTTTGATTTCGATTTTCGTAATTGTTTTTTATGCAAATGATCCCTGGCTTTTTTGACTTTAAGTCGGCGATCGTCATCATTGGTGGCGGTCTCGATCGTGGTGAGATTATTTTTTAACAATTGAATATTTTTTTGATACTGGGCCACAGCTTTGGCATGACGATCAAGAATAACCTTGGGCAGATTTTTGGCTTTTAATTTTAGTTCCAGTTTTTTGAAACTGGCCATGGTTTTTAAATCTTGCACCATTAATTGTTGATGCAAATTCTTAAGCTCGTCTTTCTCAACCCTGGCGTTTTGTTTTTTGGTGAGTTTGTCTTCCAGGTGGCTGAGCTTGTTTTCGATCTTATCTAAAGTCCTGGAGAGTTTTTCATCATCGGTTTCAGGTTTAGCCAGGGCCTGGGCCGCGGCACCGCGCTTGGGGGCATTCACGGCCAGGGCCAGGGGCTGGAAGATTAAACTGGTGAAGGCGACCAGGGTAAAGACGGCGATGGTTCGCATTATTTTATTATGACGGGGATGATGTCGGGTATGACCTCTGGGCAAACTGTCTGTTGGTATCATTAAATTCACAACGCCATCCTCTGCATTTTATTTTTACCTGGTTTGATCTGATTCATTGGGCTCATGATGACTCCCCACTACTGGCGGGCAACTGCCGGGCCAACTGCCACAACCACTGCCCCAGCATAATGCGGGCGGCATTAATATCCGGGTGGCTGCCGGCCTGGCTTAAGCTATCGGCGGCTTTGAGTCCTGCACTGAAGGCCTTGGCCGGGTCATCAGGCAGGTTCTGGCTGGCTTTAGCCAGTGATTTGCGGGCCTGTTTAAAGGAAGCAACTAAGGGGTCAAGTCACTTGCTTCACAATACCCCTGATCGTCTCGTTAATTCGACGCAAGAACACCCCGTCTTCTCGTTTCTTCTTTCTGATCTGGTGCGTGATAAAACTCACCGAGCCGGCGTGGCTCAGTGTAAAGAAATCTGCGATGTCCTTTAGTTTTGCGTCTGCCAGTTCCTGACATAAATACATCGCTACCTTTCGCGCCTCGTTGCCCTTTTGTGGCCCCTTGACGACGGTGGTCAACTGCTCTGTGGTGGTGTGCCAGGCGCGGGCAACGCCTTCGACGATGGTTTCCATCGAAATGTCCGGCTGGACAACCTGGCTTTTTTCTGCCGCGTCGAGTCCCGGGAGCAATTCATCGTACACCCAGGCCTTGAAGTCCTTATCCCCAAGAATGGCTGCCCTGTTGCTTCGTTGATAATATTGGGCTGTCTCTTCATCCACACCCTTTAACACATAGCTGGCGTAGCCTTTATATCGTTGTTTGTGCCCCAGTATCTGGTAGGTCGTCTCCCGAAACAGCCAGTCCGGGGCCTTTGCTTTTGCAATATAGGCCGGATAACTGGACCACCGATAGCCTTGTAAATTTCGCACCAGTGGCTGTTTCATGTCAATTGGATTGCGATGGATATAGCGCGACAGTTGCAATAAATAAGCGTCTTTATCCACCAGGATCGCTTTGTATCGGCCTCGAAATAATGGGCCATCGGTTTTTTTGAGCCGGTTATGCCGCTGGGTATAGACACCGTTAATATGACGCATGATGCGGCCCAGGTTGGCATGGGGGGTTTCTAACAACAAATGATAGTGGTTTCCCATTAAACAGTAGGCATGGATCACACAGTGAAAGCGCTGATGCACCTCTCCCAGAGTATCCAGAAAGGCTTGATAATACTGTTCATTGCGAAAAATGGGTTGGCGCGACCGGCCACGGTTCATGACATGATAAAAGGCATGCTCATATTCGATGCGTTGCGGTCTGGGCATGGTGAGAGTGTAGGTGAAGGGGTATTATGAAGCAAGTGACTTGACCCCTATT
>QIGL01000050.1 GCA_003228915.1 Acidiferrobacteraceae bacterium | reverse complement strand
GTGTGAGTACTTCTTATATTGAACAACGTACTGGAATATCTTTATGGGACAATTTAACCGGACCAGAAATTGAAAGAGAGAAAAATAAAGTTAGAGGAATGTGGTGACCCTTTTTAGTACTTTTAGTAGAGTTAAAGCCCGTTAACCCCTGATATGACAGCTTTGAGATTATTATGAAAAAAACGTTTAAGTTAAGCCACGAAAAGATCAAGATTCCCAGACTTGTTGATGCCATCAAGCACGAAGTTAAGAAATATATAAAAAGAGAACGTAGAAGGGCTTTGCCTGAAAGTGCTGATTACTGGGACTTTGACTGTCGGTATGGTGCTGATGAGGCCAGTAGCAAAGTTATCCATTTATCTGAGATCAATAAATTTATTAGTTCAGCCGAAACTGAACAGCTTAAAAGTTTTTATCTGGAAATTTTGGCCCGGCCTTGTACGCGAAATAAGCCAGAAGAATAGGGGATAATTAAAGCAATAAACAGGAGCCAGAAAACAATTGTTTTTGATATTTAGTAAACTGAGAGTCCCGAAACTTTTATATAGAAGTGTCATAGCAAGTGAAAAAATATTTATTCCCATTTATGTTACTGGTATTCCTGCTATCAGCGTTTCCTTTCCTTAACCAATCTGAAAACAAGGAGCCACTAAAAAATCTGCCATGGCAAATTGAGGTTCAGCCTGATGGTTCTACGCAGGTTTTCGGTTTATACATCGGCACAAGCCGATTATCTGATGCGCTTGATATTCTCGGTGATGATTCAGAGCTGGCCATTATTGCCGCCTCAGATGAAGTTGGAAGACTGGAAATGTATTACGGACATTTCAAAGCCGGGGTGATTTTTGGGAAACTTATATTGTCGACTAAAGCCAACGAAAACAATCTTAAATACTGGCAAGATAATGCAATAAAGTCAGATTACGTAGCAACGGGTCGCGCTAAAAAATATAGTTTATCCGCTGCTGATTTACCGCAATTACTGGATGAGGTGATTACCGGCCTCACGTTTATTCCAGCAGTGAATCTGGATGAAGAAATAATATTGAAACGTTTTGGCGAACCTGAAGAGCGCATTCAGTCAGATAATGCGATACATTTTCTATATCCTGATAAAGGCCTTGATATAGCGCTGCATGATGACGCTAAAGAAGTGCTGCAGTATGTAGTGCCTTCTTATTCAATGGGCCGGCAAAAACCCGGGTCAGATACCAGTTTCTTCTAATATTAGCGAAAACTAGTATCTGACTCTGGTTTTGTAGTTTCTATTAATGGATAATCATTGGGTATTATGGAAATAAGTGATTCTTTTCTATCAATGACCAACGATGTTAATCAGTATGCCTTGTTATCTGCACTGATTCTGGCAACGCTTGCCTTTGTTGTAGTTCTGAATCGGCGTGTTATCAGGCAGTTATGGCTAAATATTAAAACACGTTTTTGTCTCAACAGGCTTGGACTTAAGCACATTTCTAATTTCAGGTGTGCGGATGGGCTGGGTGACTATTTTATTATTGACCGACTACTAATGCGTCCGAATGGTATTAGTGTCATTGTTTTTAAGCAGTATCCCGGTATCATATTTTGTGCAGACAATATAGATGAGTGGAGTCAAATACTGGAGGGTAAAAGCTATAAATTTAAAAATCCTCTGATTGATCTTGAGTGCCAGATTAATGCTGTCTCAGCATGTATCCCCGGCGTTCCTGTTAATGGCTATCTTTTTTTCGACCACCAGGCATTTTTTCCCAAAGGGCATCCAGAACGAGTGATTCAGCTCAACACCATTCCACAATCACTGAAGCGAGATAAACGTGTATCTACGGAAAATTCTGTCGAGTCTGCCTGGGAAAAACTTCGTGGCCTCAAATAATCGAAAACAACCGGGGGCAGACCACGGTTTTCGCCAGAGTCCTTTAAAATGAGATACACATAAAAATGAACCCAGACATAAAAAAATGTGACCTTTCGCAGGAATATTATTTTGATGAAGGTTGTTTTGTAACTGAATTATCAAACACAGCCGGTGATTCTCAGGTATCCATCGCAAGAGCACGTGTTGAGCCAGGGAAAACAACAAAGTGGCATTACCTGCGAAATGTTACAGAACGTTATGTTATTCTTGAAGGCATTGGCAGAGTCGAAGTTGGAAATCTTGAACCACAAGAGGTGGGTGTTGGTGATGTTGTTATAATCCCACCAGAAGAACGTCAAAGAATAAGCAATATCGGAGAAGATGGTTTAATCTTTCTGGCAATCTGCTCGCCTCGTTTCGAGAAGTCACACTATGTCAGCATGGAATAAATACAAAATTAGTAATTCTTAATATAAAAATATGACGCTTCCCATTATTTTATTTCTTACTGCTGCGGTGCTTGTTGGCTTTTTTCTGGTAATTCGGGGATTGCGTCATCATAAAAGCTCTCTGAAACTTGGCTTGATCCATGCGAGTCTTGCCATTGCCGGCATTGCTTTACTATTAACACAAATTGTTAATGGTCCAATCGACAAGCAAAATAACATTGCCGCGCTACTATTGGTGCTTGCACTTGTCGGCGGCGGTATGGTCTTTGCTTTGCGTGAGGCTAATAAACCTCCTGCAATGGCTGTCGTAACTATCCACGCCCTCATGGCTCTTGCCGGTTTATTCGTGCTGGTATTTAAGTATTTCAGCAGCTGGAATTAAAGTTATCGGTGACAACTGAGCATCTTTCATATATACACCGAAAACTGTGCTCTTTAAACCATATCAAGATATTTTTCACTATCTTCATCCATAAATAAAACGTCCTCACGGCAATTACCGTGCGGGATGATATGGTGAGGAATATTTTAAAGTACAGTACGAGCCTCCCCAGACATCGCTAAAACCTGATGTATGACTGTCAAAACAGGAAGCATCACATCATAAAAGGGTAGCGTTCACTTTTCCCTGCATTTTCCTTCGTTTCAGCTTGCCAGATGTTGTGCAGTGATTGTTTTGCCTCCTATCTGGTTGCTACATCATCTAGAAATAATCAAAAAACGCCTGAAAGCATTGGTAGACAAAGTCGCCGGTAAGGCCGTCACGTTGGGCCTGACGTTCAGGTCACAGCACTAAAAAATCTCAGGGTTATCGTTTGGTAATGGTTTCGTAATGTTTAGGTAATCTGAGTTTTATAGAGTAATTGCGTAAGGCGAATATGAATTTTCAAATAATCAACAGGGTGATTCTAAGTCGAAAATCGGAAATTCACAAGTTTGAACTTTTGGTATGTGTGTTGAGACAGAGCACAAAATAAATAACAGGAACTTTTTATTCAATTACGAACGTTGAAATGACAATCAGATAAACCCGGATAGATTTTATTTTAATTCTGGCATGACTGGTATTCCCAGGAGTGTTTCCAACAAGTCACACCGCTGCTTTATTTATTAACAACAAATCGATACAACCAATAATCACAGGAGCTAACAGAGTAATGAAAAAAGTCGGACAAGCTTTACTGGCAGTCTTCCTTGTTATCGGGCTTCCTTATGGCTGGTATGTTTACTTTGACTATCGCTTTGGTGTCATCACAGAAAACAGGGTCTACAAATCTGGAAAAATACCTCCCGATAAAATTGCAAATTATCTCATTAAATACAAAATTAAAACGGTAGTTGATCTCAGACATCCCGAGCTATCTGATCCTTTAAATCCTGGAAAACAGAATGGTATCGATCTGGAGCGAGCGGCAGTAGAAAAGATACCCGGTGTTCGCTATATCAATATCCCGTCCAGTCAGGTTCCTTCAAAAGAAAACCTTGTGAAATTTTTTGAAGTAATGGATGACAACACATCCTATCCTGTACTCATTCACTGTTATCACGGAACGGGTCGCGCCATCATCTACTCGGCGATTTACCGAATTGAATATGAAGGCATGGCAGGTGAGCAAGCACGGCAATTGACACGACTTAAACTCTATCGCAGCAGCTTCGACCGGGGGCAACCCAAAGGGGATTTTCTTATCAACTACAAAGCTAGAAATGAAAGCAATAACAGTATTTTGAATACAGCAAATTTGGTGCCATTCGTGCCAGAGTAAGAAATAATAGAAAACCCGTGGAAAACCCGGATCAGGAAAATCCGGGTCAGAGACGCTGCTGTCCCACAAATACTCATCAGCGAACAACGCTGTCATTTCGACAGAGCCCTGTTTTTATGGCGACGAGACTAAATTGCCAGGAGCAATTTGAACATGCGTAAACATGGCACCGCAGGGTGCAGGGTAGGAAGCCCATAGTAAATCTACTGTCTGGTCGCTAGTTCATACATCAACGCATGAGATCTCTCCCTGAGGGCGAGATGACAAATTTATTCTTTGGTCTGTACTGACACTTCATGCTCAAATTCGATAAATATCCAGCTGATTACTGCATTCAGTAGCCTGGAATCATTTGTGGTCAAATTGTTGGATAGTAGTGGCTCCGACCCCGATATTGCGTTACTCTGATATTGCGTTAATTGGTATTATCTAACTGACATTAAATATCCGGAGACTCTTCCATGCCATACAAAAAATATTTCAATTTGCAGAAATCTGTGACGATATCCGCCATTCTAATTGTTTTTCTTACGATAGCACCCCGGGTGGATGCCTCTGATATGACACATGGAGAAATGCAGGCCGCCATTCGTAGCGCCGATTTTTCCTGTAATCAGGTGATTGCTCTGGAAAGCGGTGGTGATAACACCTGGGTCGTGAAATGTAATTCCGGGAAATTTCGAGTCACGCGTGAGCAGAATGGTAAGTTTGCTGTCAGCCAAATTGAATAAACGGATTAAAGGAGACGTAGCGAATGGCACTGCCTTAAGCGTCAAAAGTGCAAAGCTATGTCATTGCGAGCGGTAGCGCGGCAATCCCTTTCAGTCGGCGAGATTCAGGAG
>QIGL01000085.1 GCA_003228915.1 Acidiferrobacteraceae bacterium | reverse complement strand
GCATCCATGCCCGGCGCACGACTGCAGGGATGCAGGAGGTAGAGCGACTCAGGAGACAAAGCCGAGGCGCAGTTGCCGAGAGATCTCATGCCACGGAACTTCAGTAGTATCAGGAAGAAACAAGATTCCTCCGCTTCGGTCGGAATGACAAGCAAATACAAACATATATTGATCAGAGCTTCCCTAAATATTCATAACTGCAAGACCACATAAAAATAAAAAAATCAATCTACATTTTTAAGATTCGAACGGGTAGAATCCACAACCATCGAAACTTAAATAAATCGAAATAAAAAAATATAACGTGTTATCAGGTCTTAATTCCCCGCAAAAACAAGCTGTTCGCCATACCGAGTCACCTTTACTGGTGCTGGCTGGTGCTGGTAGTGGTAAAACGACGGTCATTACTCGAAAGATTTGCTGGCTCATGGAAAAGTGCGGTCTCCCGCCAGAGAATATTTTTGCAGTCACCTTTACCAATAAGGCGGCAAAGGAAATGCGGGGCAGGATACTGGCAACAGCTGATTATGGCGCTAATAAGGTCAAAATATCTGAAGCGGTTACCATTTGCACCTTCCATGCCCTCGGCCTGAAAATCATATCAGCCCATCAAAAAGAATTTGGCCTGCGTAAAGGCTTTAATATTATTGATGGTGAAGACAGCCGGACAATTATCAAAAACCTGTTGCCCCTGGCCCAGGGTAGCGACAAACAAATTGTTTATAGCGTGCAGCAATGTATTTCAAACTGGAAAGGTAGTCTGATTGATCCGGGTCAGGCGCTGTCAGAGCACGCCGAAAACCCGGATGCACTCCTTGCCGCTAAAATTTTTCCGGAGTATATCAATACCCTGCAAGCCTATAATGTCCTGGATTTTGATGACCTGATTTATTTACCCGTCAGGAAATTACAGGAGAACTCACAGCTACGCAGTAAATGGCAGCAAAAAATTCAATACTTACTGGTTGATGAATACCAGGACACAAACAAGTGCCAGTATGAATTGGTAAAAATACTTACCGGTAACCGACCGTGCCTGACTGTAGTTGGAGATGATGATCAATCCATCTATACCTGGCGTGGCGCCCAGCCAGAAAACCTGGGTTTGTTGGCCAATGATTTTGCCAATTTGTGCGTGATTAAGCTTGAGCAAAATTATCGGTCTACGGGACGAATCTTGAAGGCTGCAAACCAGCTTATTGATAACAACGAGCACATTTTTGATAAAAAACTCTGGAGCACATTGGGTTATGGAGACCAAATAAATATCCTGGAAACAAAATCTGATGTTCAGGAAGCCGAAAAAATAGTCTCGGATATCCAGTACCAGATTTTTCGACACAGGCGCCAGTTTAAAGATTATGCCATTCTTTATCGTAGCAACCATCAGTCACGGGTATTTGAAAAGGTGCTGGCCGAAAATAACATCCCTTATTATCTCAGCGGCGGTACTTCATTTTTTGAACGCACAGAAATCAAGGACATACTGGGTTACTTAAGATTAATCACCAACCCCGACGATGACGCCGCTTTTTTACGTGTCATTAATACACCACGGCGTCATATCGGCACCAAAACCCTCGCCCAGTTGGGAAAATATGCAACAGAAAATGGTATGGCTATGGTGGTTGCGTCCAGGGAGTCCGAAAAACTTGGCCTGAGCAACAGTAAATCACAGGCAAGATTAAAACAATTTATCCAGTGGCTTGATGATATCTCTCTGCGATCCGAAAACGAGTCTGCTGATAAAATAATAAACAGGCTGCTTGAGGATGTGGATTATATAAATTGGCTGCGGGAATTAAACCAGGACGACAAGGCCGTGAAAAGACGCGTCGAATCTATTGATGAATTGAGATCATGGGTTTCGCACCTGGGTCACAAGGAGAGCCTGTCTAAAATTGTGTCTCATATTCTCTTGATGGGAACCCTGGATGGAGACGAGAGCAAGGGAGAAGACAACCGGGTATCCCTGATGACCTTGCATGCTGCTAAAGGCCTAGAATTTCCAAATGTTTATCTCGTGGGCATGGAGGAAAATATTTTGCCTCACCATGCCTGCCAGGATGCTGACGGCATTTGCGAGGAGCGCCGTTTGGCTTATGTGGGCATCACCCGGGCCCAGAAAAGACTAAGCCTTTCCTATGCAATTTCCAGAAAAAAACATGGCGAACAAGTCACTTGTGAGCCGAGCAGGTTTATATCCGAACTACCAGAAGATGATCTAAACTGGGTGCACAAACAGGCGGTAGATGAAAAAGAAAAACAGCAACGTGGCGATGCCTACCTGTCAAACATCAGGGCACTGTTGGACAATGCCTGATCCTGACACAAGAAATATCATCGCCAATTCACTATAACCCCCCTGAATTACTGCTATAATTACAGGCTCAGGGCCATGCAAACTCTGGACTTTGGAGCCTGACAATAAACATTTGGGCAGGGAAGCCGAATTCTGAATATGAAAAATGAAATTCACCATAGCGATGATCTCGCCCAGCAACAACTGGGGCAGGATACTTTCGTTCAGTACTATCGCCAGATAATCGGGCTACAGTTCCCAATTGAGGTAGCTGACGTCCTGGAACTGCGAGCGACTCTAAACCAGGCGATTGATGATCGTAATCCCGAACAGGTCAAACATGGCTTGCAGCAGTTTAATGAAGCGGTTACCAATGCTATTAGTATATTCGGGCTGAAGGATGACAGGCACATTGGCCGGTTAACAAAATTAATGAGCATTTTTCGTGATTTACAACATTCCCATAACGAGCGCACTCGCAAACAGGAGCGCAGCCTGAGAAAACAATTAAAAACCAACCAGGATGCCAGAACCAGATCGATTAGTTACGGCCTGGTCACATTTTTCCTGGTCATTGCCGGTTTTCTTACCTGGATGATTGCGGGCGACGCACTCTGGTTTATCAAGGTTGGTATTGGATTACTGGCATACATGTCAGTTGATTATTTCCTGTCACTGAAAACGCTCAAACTTGAGTTTGATATCCTGACCAAAGAGCTCAATGTGCTCTTGCGACGACGGGTACAATCAGTTGACTGGCAATCCCTGATCCAAAAAACCGCAATGGTGTTAGGATTTAAAAATGACTCTGGCATAGATGTTTTCCTTTTGAACGAAACCGGCAGTCATACCCGAATAAAACACACCTACCACTAAAATAAATATTTTTCTGCCCCCCTGTCGATCCTGTTGTTATCCCCTCGGATGATGCATGGCATGCAGGTTTTTTAATCGCTCCGTGGCCACATGGGTGTATATTTGGGTGGTAGATAAACTGGAATGGCCAAGCAACAACTGAACGACCCTTAAATCTGCGCCGTGATTCAACAAATGGGTTGCAAATGCATGACGTAATACATGGGGTGACAACGACTCGTGGATGCCAGCCTTAAACGCATATCGTTTCACCAAATACCAAAATCCCTGGCGGGAGATTTTTTTACCCCGCTGGGTGACAAACAGGGAATCACTGACACGGCCATTCAATAACGCCGACCGTGATTTTTTGACATAAGCAGTTAACCAGTCCACGGCTTCATCACCCAATGGTACGAGGCGTTCCTTGCTGCCCTTGCCCATCACACGAATAACACCCGCATCCAGGTTGACTTGACTAACAGGCAAACTTATTAACTCGGTTACCCGCAACCCGGTGGCATACAAGGTCTCGAGCATGGCGCGATCACGCAAACCTAAAACATCTGAAACATCCGGCGCGGCTAGTAAATCGTCTATTTGGGACTCTGATAGTGTTTTTGGTAAGGGTTGGTCCAGTTTTGGTGCATCTATGTCTGTGGTTGGATCCGTCTGACGCAGACCTTGCTGTAATAAATAACCATAAAACCGTCGCAGGCTGGATAATTTCCGCGCGCTGGTACGGACTTGCATTTTTTTACTGACGTCCGCGATATAACCCAGTAATTGTTCGCGCGTTACATCTGTAAGTGTGGCACCGTTTTTGGTTAGCCAATCAGCATACCCCTGTAAATCACGACGGTAAGCCAAAAGTGTATTCTGGCTCAGCCCATGTTCGGTCCAGATAACATCGAGAAAATTTTCAATGATCTGGATATTTTTATTCTGCTTGTTCATGATCCAGCAACCATTGTTTGATGTCTGTCTTGCTGCCGCTTGTTTTTCCCATATAGCCACCCAAACCGGTGGCGGACACGACACGATGGCAGGGGACAATAATAGGTACGGGGTTGGCACGACAGGCATTACCCACTGCCTGGCTGGCTGTTTTGAGCTGTTTTGCTAACTGGCCATAGGTGCGTGTTTGGCCAGCAGGTATTTTTTGCAAGGCCCGCCAAACACGTAGCTGAAATTTTGTGCCAGTTAATGCCAGGGGTAAATCAAATTTTTTCTTTGGATTTTCGAAATAATCCGAAATTTGCTGGGCCGCTCTTGTTGAAAGTTTACTTTTAGATTGTTGGACACGATGTTTACCGCCCAGGATATTGAGACGGGTTAATGATGATCCAGACATGGAAACTGACAAATAACCAAGCGGGGTTTTGAGAATGGTTTCGGAATTTTCTACTACCTGGTTGACTGGCAGATTCATATCAATGCTCACTTTCAGGATGACGAGAGCACTAGCATATTAAAAATACGACCAAACAAAAACAGGCGCCCGAAGCGCCTGTTTTAATAGCACATTCGGTGCAAAGGTATTGGACACTCTTGTAATTAGGCGCCTTTGCGGCACAGGGAAGTGCCGCCACTTTCCGGCGCAACAAGCGACTGAAAGTGGAGAAAAATGAAAATCACATTTTTTATTTTTCGTCTCTGAAAAAACCTCATGAATGAGTTTTTCAGAGTTATTTAGGGGGCTCTGATCAATATACGTTTGTCATTCCGACCAAAGCGGAGGAATCTTATCACTTCCTGATACTAATGAAGTTCTAAGGTATGAGATCTCTCGGCAACTGCGCCTCGGCTTTGTCTCCTGAGTCGCTCTACCTCCTGCATCCCTGCAGTCGTGCGCCGGGCATGGATGCCC
>QIGL01000015.1 GCA_003228915.1 Acidiferrobacteraceae bacterium | reverse complement strand
CGGGTTCTGCTTGCGCTTTTTGCATGAGGACTTCACCCAGACCTGAGGAGTATTCAAAACTTAGCTGTACGGGGGAGTCGGGATCTGTTTTTGAGTGCTTTTCTCGCACAATGCTGGCTACTACGGCAGGTTTACCGCTGTTTTGGTAGGCATTGAAGTCATAGACAAAGCGTGCGCTGGCTTGTTGCAGTAGCTGTTTGGCATGGTTGACTAAAACAGTAGAGGTGTTGGCGTTAAAAAAGTCTGTTATGAGGCTCTTTTCGTCATCGGATGAAAAAGCGTTTAAATCCGTTAGTTCATCTGCTTCATTACCTTTACCCATCACGGCCATCGCTTTGACAAGCCCCAGCTCATCAAAAAGCACTTCTGAAAGGTTGTCGTTGATGTCTTTCATGCGTTGTGGTGAGAGGGTGAAAAAATTGAATATCTCTACTTTGGAGCGGTTTTGCAGAGCATCGGTGGTCTCTTCTATGAATAAAAAATAGTCTTTGAAGTAGCTGACAGTTGTTTTTGCACCATAGGGGTCGGTGTAAGAGACGGGCAGATAAAACCGTTTTTGTGCCTCCTGGAGGCTATCGTCTGCGTCTAAAAACTGCGTGGTACCCGAGCGTATCCACCAGTTGGCATCGCCCTCACTGTGGGTAAATTTACCCTCCTGCATCAGGGCATTATCGACCTTGCCATCAAAAATATCGGCAATGAGCGCGGGTGTATAGGCGAGCTGATAGCTCTCGTAAGGAAGCCCCAGACTCTCCAGTGTATGCAGAGGCAAGGGTGTTTTTAAATCATCTTTGAGGTAGGTGGTGCGCAGATGTTCTATCAGCCGTTTTTGGCTCTGCCCAGCATCAGGGGTTGCATGGATCTCTTCGTAGCCTGCTTCGTTGGCTTGGATCAAGCTATCTTTAAGGTTACTTAGGGTATACAACGCAGTTGATTTTCTGATGCCTTTAAGTTCGTAGGTTTTTACTTCTGAGGGTAGACGCAGACGGTAGGTGTCATCGGTGATGATGTCATTGGTAAAGCTATTTTGCACATAAGAAATGATGGTCTGTTGTTGTGCCTTTTTTATTTCTTCTGGCAGGCTGGTATCGCTTTTCAGGCGTGGATAGACTATGGAGGCGGCTTCGAGAACGTTGCCATAGGCATCAAGCTTGAGGTTCAGATTATGTGCAATGCGAGGGTCTTCGATCTCTCGTTCATAGCTGTAAACGATGGATTCGCTCTCTTTAACGATGTAGACAGCGTGTCTGTTCTGACCTCTGGGCTGCAAAAGCTCTACCACGCTGTTGGCTGTCGTCACGGAGTAAGGCGTGAGTTCTTTTTCCTTTTCTGTAGGGGTAGGTGATTCTGGGGCGTCATGGGCAAAGACCTCAGAACGCAAGCCCATACTTTTAGATGCGCGTGATGCTTCGCGTTGCTCTTCGATGCTAAGGTCTGCAAGGAATGATGCATCCAGTCCCGGCGCCAGAGTGATGCGATTTGAAGGAAGAGCTGTCTCTTGATGATTAACGTTAAATCCTTCTCGCTTCATCTGCTCATACCAGTATTCATGTTCATACTGGGTGAGTAGTTTGTCGTGTGTTTCAAAAGCACCGGTATGAAACCACGATCTGGTCAGCACAGGGGGCTGATGAAGTGTTTTGCCTGTAATATTGCTGGCAGTGGTATCCTTGATAAAGTTCTCAAAATGTTCTGTGTCGGTCTGGTCAACCCTACCAAACCCCCTGAACTCTCGTTCTGCATGGTCATAATAGCCATGATGGTAACTGTACGTGCTGACAAAACGAGCGCCTGAGATTTTATCGCTGACTTCTGTCTGCACCACACAATGTACAGGGAAATGCAGTTTTGTTACCCATGGGGTTCCAGCGCGTTTGTCATCAATGTAAAATTGGGTAGAAGGCACATAGCTGAAAGTGACTTCTTTGCCTAAATTATTTTTATAGCCGGTCATCACATGAGGCTTTTTGCTCTGCATAAGATCTATGTATTGCAAGGGGTTGTGCGCATCTTTGGCTAAAGCGCTCGACCAGACGATGCAGGCGACACCGTTGCCTAAAAGGTCTGTGATGGTGATGTTGGTCTGGTTGTCTATGTGCGGAAAAGCAGGGATTTCAAAGGGGTTTTGGCTAAAGGTGTTACCACTGAGGTTCATCCAGCAGGTAAACAGGTTTTTACCCAGGTAGATAATGTCTGGCGTGCCTGAACCATCAATATCGGCAATGCGAAGATAGGCAGGATTGTAGGTATCGGGATGGTCAAATACCGGCGCATTGTCCATGCTGATTTTTGCGCCAAACTTTCCGTACCCCAGGTTCGGCCAGTAGCAGATTTCACCATTGCGTATGCGCACAATGTCGGTCAGACCATCGCCAGACATGTCTGCTAAAAAAATGCTTTGCGTGGCATCGGCAAAGATAATATAGGCGCTCTCTTCTTCATCAAAGCAGTGGGTTATTTTTCGTGCTTCATTAAAGCCCTTTTTTCCTAAAGATTCGTACCAGACAAAGACATTATCCTCACTGATGAGCAGGTCCGGTTTGCCATCCCCATTGAGGTCTATCATGCGTGCGTTGGGGTCGTTCATGTCGATATTTGGCACTTTTTCAAAGGCTTGGAAAGGTTGCCACTCTTCTTTATCGTTGAGTTCAAAAAAGCCTTTGGGTTCCGTGCTGAGTGTGCTTATCTGTTTTCTACCGTCAGCATCCAGATCTGCCAACTGGAGCTGCGCCCCCAGTCCTAAAAAAGAAGGTTTGGGTGAGACGGGTTTTGCTTGCGAAAACTCCCCGTTACCAAGGTTATGCTTGTAGTGCCAGCCACCGGCCTGTTCACTTAAGATTCCTGAGAGTCCTTCGTTGAACAGATCGGTGAACTGGTACGGTTGCGTGAGTCCGGCAGGCGCATGCACCAGGTCGTCAACCTTTATCTTTTGCACCTCTTTATGCCACTCATGTTCTTGATAGGTAAATGACATAGGTGGCAAGTTTTTATCTGTATATGTTCCATTCTCTTTTTTGATGTAGCCATGGCTGGTAATATCAGTCAAGAAACTAAAGCCCTCTTGTCTGTTGTGATCGTAATCAAAATTGAGCGACTTGACTAATGCTGAACCGCCGGGAAGTTCATCAAAATAATGGTAGAGGAGGACTCTTTTGCAAAGCCGTGTGGTGCGGATCTCAAACCCTGCTTTGTAGGCAGAGAAAGCGTCTTTTCTGAAGTCCCATGGGGTTGTTTTTGAATAGGGGGCGTTTTCTTCATACTCCCCATAGTCCAAAATGGTTTGGAACATGTAGTCATCTGCGCTTGGAAAAGGGTCAAGAAAGTTTTTATACGGTGTTTTGTTGCCGTAGAGAACTTTTTCAAGGTAAGTGTTGGTGTAGATGAGCTTGCCACTTTGCATACGGTTACGGTTGTGCAGAAGTGTGGCATCAAACCCGCTTTGATCTTCTTTTTTATAGAGGTAATGGGCGGTATTGCCTCTGTCGTCAAAGGCAAATTCAGGTAGCCATTCATAGATGCGGTTTTCATCTTGTGGATCAGCAATACGCGCCTGGTCAGTCCAACCAAAGAGTGTAGTGACATTCTCTTTGGTAGTGACTTTCCACTTGATTTCACCTGTTTGTGTATCTCTCCAACGTTCAATACGTGCGAACAGACCCTCTATGCGCGGTCTGTAGGATCGGATCGTATATTTCGTGTTCGCATCAGAAGACTCCTTTGTGATGTAGTGACCATTTGCATCTTTGCTGAAACTGCCGTTTGGCTCTTTTTGAAATTCCGGCACGAGGTCTTCTGCTTCAGAAAAAAGAAAGACATCAGAATCTGTGGCATCAAAATATTCAGGCAGAGCTTTGTCAGTTTTACGTTTAATAGAGGAGAGCCCTAATGCCCATCCCAAGCCAAAAACACCATTGCCTCCCCCAGAATTGTAGGAGAGAGCCAGTGCGGGGCTAAGTCCGCGAGCAGAGGCAACAGGAAGAGGAATGGAAAATGAGGCAGTACCGTTAATGGCGTTGACAGAAAATTTTTCATCAATCCCCTTGATAGCTCCACCACCTTTTGGCAGGGACACAGCAGGAATTTCGATGGCATTGGATTTTGTTTTTCCACCATCTGTCTTAAGAAATTGTGATGTAGCGGCCTCTTTTCGCTGTTCCATGGTATAACAATAACTCTTTTTATTGCTTGACAGAGCGTAACAGAAAAATGGAGGGAGAGAATGATATGAGCGATTTGGGCTGTTTCAGACTCATTTGTTAATTGGAAAATACTCGATCCAAACCCACATATAGAGATTTCAGCTTCTATCAAAATTATTTGTAAATGCGGAATTTTGGAGTCTGTATAGAGTTGCAAAACAAAGCGCAAACTGCAGGAAATAGCTGGTTATTTTCAAAAAATAGTAACACAGGGAGCCTGCCGTGGGTGTCTGTAACTCCTCCCCTGCCAAGGGGAGGTGCCCCGCAGAGACGGAGGGGTAGAAAACCAGAAAACAGGCATACCTATCCGCTTAAAATTCAACCGCCCCCGCCTGCCGAGATGGCAAGCCAGCAGCTTGATCACCCTCTTTTAACACCGCTTGCATTAGTTGATCAGCGTGGGCTTGGTTTTCGCTGATTTGGGTTTCGAGTTGATCGCAGATGGTGAGAAGTTTTTCTACTTTGGTTACTATGGCTTTTTGTTCTTGGAGGCTACAGAGCGGAATCAATGCATTCGAAACAACACCTTGATTAATTTTCGGCATGCTTTTTTGAGCACCCTTCGCATTATCTCGAAAATACTCTCCACAATATGGACTCATCAGAACATGATGAAGATAAACTTCGGAAACTAACCCTACTGGTTTTATTTTCATCATCAAATCAGGATAAACAAACTTATGACTTTCACCATGATAAATTGCAGAAACTCCCACAAAATCTATAGAGTTTCCGCGTTGAATTAAAATATCTCTATTATTAATCCAAAGAAATGAATCCTTTGGTATTTCTTCATTTATATATTTTGTCTCTGAATCAATAAACTTTCCGGATGTGGTTGCACCAAGCTTTAAGGTTTTTGTTTCCGTAGGAAAATCTACAGTTTTTGGAGAATAGCCGTTTCTTGGGTTTTCATAAATAGTGAAATTTAACCGACACCAAACCCACCCCTCCGGTAAATCAAACGGTATTTCTTCCTCAGTAATTGGAGGCAGTGGTTTTTGTTTTCTTATTTTTTTGTCTTTAATCAGTTGAGCTTTTTCTGTTTGAATGCGTTTTAACAGCTCACTAGCAGGCTCCACATCGGGGGTTTCCTTACGCCAATCAGTGCTTAACTTACCTTCAATTGCTTCTTGTAAAATCTGTTGGCGGAGTTTTTTTAGTAGGGTTTGTTGGTGGGTTAGTTCGGTTTTTAGTTCATCATTATTTTGCTTGTCTCGTTTGAATTGCGAAATGAATACTGCTTGGTTTTCAATAGGAGGCAGATATATCTCTTGATTGAAAAATTTTTTCTCGTTCCCACGCTCCAGCGTGGGAATGCATACCTCACTTACCATTGCCTACATACCTCCAACAAACTTTCACCGCCAGCATAATCTCTAGCACTGGAATAACGCCAATGTACAGCTTCATCCACATACCCCCGTTTGACAGGGTTTTTCTTCCATGCAGTCTTAACAACCGTATGCACTCCCACGCGGGAGCGTGGGAACGAGCTGAGAGAAATTCCCCGATCGTTCTCGTTCCCACGCTCCCGCGTGGGAATGCATACCTCACTCACCATTGCCTACATACCTCCAACAAACCTTCACCGCCAGCATAATTTCTAGCACTGGAATAACGCCAATGTACAGCTTCATCCACATACCCCCGTTTGACAGGGTTTTGATGAATGTACTCTACCTTCTGTCGCATCATTTCATCACCCTGAATCATCACCGGATGCACACCTTCTTGCCAAAACTGATAAGTACGATCGCCTTTATGCGCCTTTTTGTAAAATGCCAACTGCTCCAAAACCTGCTTAACATGATTATCATCTAACCAGCTAATCAGTTGCTTGGCAGTAAATGATTTAAACCGTGCAATATCCCGATCAAGGGACGGGCTTTGTACTACTAAATGACAATGGTTTTCCAGAATCACATAGGCGTAAATGGTTAAGCCTTCTGCCATCAAGTGGCGTAATGAATCCAGCAGAATATCAACGCTAGCAGGCCGGGTGAACACTGGAATCCAGTGGAGCACGGTTAGGGTAATAAAGTGCGGGGCTTGCGGGTCGGTAATTTTGTAGCGGCTTCTACCCATTATTTAACATCCGTATGCATTCCCACGCAGGAGCGTGGGAACGAGGAATGACTCCAGCTTAATTCTCTACACAGCGTGTAGAGAATCTCCTGCTGTTGAAATTTCAGATAAAACTGACGACAATTGTATAAATTAGCATAGGAAAAGCGTTTACCGTATTTTGCCTTACTATCGCCGTGTTGCTCTTCTTCAACAATGCGCTTGCCAATCAGCCAATTAGCCTCGACCATGGCGCTATTAACAGCAGCTTGCGCTTTACTGCGCGCCTGTTGCAGAATGCTTTTGATTTCCGCATAAAAGTTGGTCAGCTTGCCCATTAGCTTAATTCTGCCCTGAGTTTGTTCAATAATTCATCACCTTTAACAAAAGAATGATGCAACATATCCAGCAATTCAGCACTGCTATACTGTTTTTCTGGTTCGGGTTGATGTGGGTTTTTAATGTCCAGGTTATAGCCGTTGGCCTTGATGGTTTTTATATCAACCTGCCAGGCTTGTTCGCTTGCTTCCCGCTTATTCCACCATTGCTTCAGGCTATCAAATTCTGCTAATTGTATGGGCTTGGTTTTGGAATAGGCTTTATAGCCTTCGGGTAGTTTATGTTCCCAGTACCAGATGTTTTTGGTTGGCTCGCCTTTGGTGAAAAATAGTAAATTAGTAGCAACTGAGGCGTATGGCTGAAACACTGAATTAGGCAGGCGGATAATGGTGTGCAGGTTGCAGTCTTCCAGTAGTTTTTGGCGGATGCGTTGTTTTACCCCATCACCAGTTAATGAACCATCGGGCAATACAATTGCAGCCCGACCGTTGTTTTTGAGCAAATGAATCATCAAAATTAAAAACAGGTCGGCTGATTCTTTGGTGCGGTAGGTTTGTGGAAAGTTGTTTTCGTTGTTGTTAGAAACCACGCCACCAAAGGGTGGGTTGGCAAGTATTACATCCACTCGGTCTTTTTGACGGTATTCACTTAGTGGTTTTGCCAGTGAATCACCAAATTTAATAGTGGGCGTGTTTATGTCATGCAAAATGAGGTTGGTATTGCCTAATAAATACGGCAGGGGCTTGTACTCCCAGCCAACCACATTATGTTGCAGGGCTTCGCGCTCGGCAACGGTATTGGCGTTGGCCTTGAGGTGTTCCAAGGCGGCAGTGAGATAACCACCCGTACCGCAGGCAGGGTCTAGCACCTTTTCGCCCGCTTGGGGGTTGATGAGCTCGGCTAGCAATTGGGTAATGGCACGCGGGGTATAAAACTCGCCCAAGGTTCCAGCACTTTGCAGTTCACTTAAAAAGGTTTCATATATCTGCCCAAATACATGCTTGTCTTTGCTGTTATTAAAATCAATCTCGTTAAGTTTGTTGATTACCTGACGAAGATGAATACCGGATTTCATATAGTTGTAGTTATTGGCAAAGACCTCATGCACCAGCAAAGCGCGTCTAGCGGCGGTTGAGCCGACTTTATAAGCGGATAAATCCAGATTACCCAGCGTGGGGAACAAGTTCTGATCTATAAACTTCAGTAGTTCATCGCCGGTCACACCCTCATCATCACCCGCCCATTTATCCCAATGCAAGGCTGCTGGAATGGGGGAGGTGTAATCATCTTGAATAAGTTCTAATTCTTTGTCTTTATCGCTGAATATCTTCAAAAAAAGCATCCAGCCTAATTGCAAAATTCTCAGCTCATCACTGCCAGTACCAGTGTCTTGGCGCATTATTTTTCGGGCTGATTTTACGATGCCGGAAATATTGGTCATTGAGTTTCTCTTTTATATTTTTGTTTTGGGCTATTAGGTACGCCGGGGTGGCTCATTATAATCAGTCCCTGGGTTAAAGCCGGGATTAGATAGTTTTTTCTGAATGTAGGTTTATGCGACAAGCCTACTTTAGCCATAATTTGGGCACTGCTTAAATAACCATCACTCATGACCGACAAGAGTTTTTGAACTGGGTCGCTAACTGGGTCGCTAACTGGGTCGCTAACTGGGTCGCTGGTGCTTAGGCTGGTAAGAATAATAGCCAGCATAAACTCAACAAATACCGTGCTATCGGCTTGCTTATCTGCACTTTTTAAGGCTTTGTAGTAGTTTTCCTGGTTATCTTTAATGGTATTTTCAATCGGCAATGAATAAAAAAGCTCACGCCATTGCCCTAAAATCAAGGTTTGCCACAGCCGCCCCACTCTGCCATTGCCATCACTATAGGAGCCTCTGATTAATAGACATATCCTCAGCTTGTCTTTAAGCGTGTAGCTGCTAGGCGTAGATTGAAAGTAATAGTTCTTCATATTACTTCAATCTACAACAACGCAGATGCATGCTTAAAGGCAAGCCCTACGGGGCTTTCAGAGATTCCCAAGCTCTGCGTTGGATTATTTTGAGATGGAGTGACCAACCCTGCAATAGCCCGCCTTGATCTTGAAAATCGCTGAAAGCCTGAGGATGTGTATATTAACCAGAGTCTCCTAGCTGGATGAATAAATTCAAATTCGTAATGAAAAACACAACTACTAATTAACGGATGGGCATCGGTTTGTTTCAGCCAGCGTAATAAATCACGGACTAAAAATTGCACACAATCAGCTTGAGGCCCAACATGAATCACCTGCTTACCAGCATGAATACCCACATTACCTTGTCGGAAACACCCTGTATCAGGCAAAATTTCCTCAGTCATTTTTTTATGCGCATCCAGTAAATCTTTAAGCCTATGCGGCTGGTAATGCGCCAAGGCTTCATAAGCCTTAATTGCCCCACGAACCTCAGCAATTTCTTTTTGCGTACCACGAACAGCTTTGCCATCAACAATTCTGGCTACCTGATTTAAATTAAGGGTATTCCCCTCAATCGCCAATGTGCCAGTAATACTTTTAATCCGGTTTTGCCTACGCAACTGAGGCGATGCTTGCGCCACAACCAAATCACCACCGGTTAGCGCCTCACTGATCTGGGCAACCAGTGAGAGAATTTTTGGGGTTATTGTGTAGGGAGGGGCGTAGGGCATTAGTTAAACCTACCTTTTACCCATGGGGCTTTTGCGGTAACTACCCTGACACATGGTGGTATTGCGTATTTGTTGCTTGGCTTCTTCCCAATCTAAAGGAACTTGATTACCCTCAGCATGAAGCTGTTCTCGTGATTTCAAAACAGTTTTATGCCAATCAGGTGATTCAAGCAAACTGTGTTGGCATAAGTCATTAAAAATTGTTTCCATAACGGATATTTTCTTTGTAGTTGTCATATGTAATATTGTGGTCAGAATATTTTTTTAATTCCCTTTGCTAATATAGTGATTGTTTTCTGTTAAGGGTAAAGAGTAATCGTTTGTCTTTATCGCTTAATACCCTTGAAAATAGCGCCCAGCTCAGTTCAAATGTACAGCTCATCGCTACCAGTGCCGGTGTCTTGGCGGTGATTTTTCGGGTTGATTTTACTATGCTACAGATATTGGTTATTAATTATTCCATTTTTCCACCAAATTTATATTGTGGCTTTGTGGTTGATTACATTTATTGGAAATTTCATCAATTTTTACTACAACGGGAATTTTTGCCATAAGTCCAGCTAAGATACAGGTACCTGTTGCCAAGCTTGGTAATGAATCTGCGGAGACTTTATCTAAATAAGCGATAGTTTTTTCTACAGCGAGTAAGTCATTGTTATTTATCAAACGGTGCAAAAAGTAATTGTGTAATTGTGAGATTATTGTTGATGATATATCGGATGGTCTTTGACTAGAAATGGTCATAAAGACATTAAATTTACGCCCTTCTTTAATGATCTCTTCAAATGTTTCTAGGCGATAGTCTTTCCATTCTTTGCTCTCTCTATCTGAACTACTAGAAAGAATATTATGGGCTTCATCTACAATTATATGCAATGAATGAGACTTGTTATTTTCTTGTTTCTTTTTATCGTAAGCTTCTTTTACAATTAACATTGGTAGCATTTTACGAATAGTCATATTAACATTTCTTAAAGAAACTACAGTTAGGTTATGTGTAGCATCTACTGCATGATCTTTTATTATCAATACTTTTTCTATGTCTAGAATTCGTTTTTCCAATCTTTTTATGAGTGGTGCTAAATGTTCACGATTGGAAAATCCTCTGATCATTTCATCATAATACTTGAGGATTATTTTTAACCCTATTTTCTTGATTTTGGATAATCCGCTTACATCTATTGTTCTGCTATTAAATGCAGATTCTACCTTGCCCTTGAAGGCACCTATATTCTCAGTATTATTAAAAACACCATCTAAATTAAAACCATACAGTTCCGTTCCCCCTGTTAGTTTAGATATGAAAAAACGTGCAGCATTTCTAACATTATCATCATTTAGATAGTTTGCTAATTCGAATAAAAATTCGGTTGGAATTGCTTTATCTATATTCCGACCACTAACAGATGTAGCCTCAATTAGTTTAGCTACAACGTACTGAAAAAAATCATTGTTATTAATTTCAGACTCTATATACCTATCCTTAATGGCTCTATTCAAGAATGGTTGTTGTGTTTTCTCTGTAGCTTCTAAAAAAATAGACCAAAAAGTAGTATTTTCTAGCGTTATTTTATCAATTGGTAACTTTTCATTATCATCAATGTCTGTAATTTTTTTACTCGTTGTTAAGTCATATGTGTTTTTACTTGCATTATCTATTATTGCATCATCAATATACTCACCATTAAAATCAACCAGCAAGAAACTAGCCTTTTCTTGGAAGCGTGCTCTCTCTCCAAATTCTTTAAATAATTGGCGATAAATTTTGGCCAAAGTATAAGACTTACCACTTCCTGTGTTTCCAAAGATGCCAATATGACTAGCAAATAATTTATTAACACCTAAGAATATATCCACACCATCATCAAACTCTAATTGACCAACCTTTATAGGCTGGTCATCATCACCTACAAATTGATGAATGTTATTGAACTCTTCGGCACGGATTAAAAAGCATGTATTATCGATCAAAGGAAGCTCTTTAATTCCTCGTTCAAATTTCCCGTTATCTAAATAACCTAAAACTTTGATACTTAATATTCTGCTGATTCTATCCTTATTACTTGAGTATTTTTTGTTAGCAGCTTCCCTGTTTTCTTGTATTAACTCACCTTCAATTTTACCTATTATTTCCTCAAAATCTTTTTTTATTTTTACATACCCGCCAACGGATATATTCTGAATGACCTTACCTTTATATAAAATTGATGATGTGTTTTTTCCGGAGTCAATGCGAACTTTCACCGTTTGCCCTACAACTTCAACAACGCTACCGATCCTGAAAATAGAGTTATCAATGATGTACTCTTCGACACCAGTTACGACACCACTATTCATTATTTTCTTCTGGCTCAGGATCGTTAAGAAGAAAATTAAATAATTCTAATACTCCTTCAAAATCATAATGACTCTCATCCTTTGGTAAAATAATTTCTACATTTTTATTTTTAGCATCCTCTAGCTTCTGGTATTCTTTAGTTTTGCTTTGCTCATAGCTTAAAATATATATTTTCAATGTCGGGTTAGTGTTCGCAACTCTTAATGTTAAGTCTCTAATGTGCTCGTCTGCGAAAGAAAAGCCTAATACAAATAACACACTATTTTCTTTCTCTAATTCATTAGTATAAATTCTTAATAGGTCATAATATGTTTGGTTCAATATTGTATCTTCGAACTTCTTTTTTGTTGGGTTAACAATCATTAACTTATCGAAATTTTTAAAATCTTTTTTAGTTTCATTTAATATTTTCAAATCTCGGTCTAGCAAAATACTATTTTCTTTAGATTTCCAAGAAACCGAGCCATGCAATTTTAAAATATTAAAAACAGGTATTTCGGATGTGTTTTCATAATGCAAGCTAGTTTTATAATATGATTTCTTGAAATTACCAACATCATATTTGGGTTTGAACCTGCCGTGAAAGCCGTCATTAAACTCTATTCCAGTATTTTCGAGAGCAATTTCTGAGAAGAGATCAATATTGGTAGTAAATATATTGACCTGCTTAGATAGCAGAGTCGATTCTCTTTTAAGAACTACTTGATTAACGAGTTTATAAAACTCTTTATAGTGATTTAGTACGGCTTCACCGTCATTTGATAGTGTTTTTATTAGTTCAGAGTTTTTGCTTATTGACTTTTCAAAGTATTCTTTTTTTATTTCTTTTATTTTAGTTGAGTCTGTTTCAGCAGTTAACCTGCTCTCAATACCACTTAATATTTCAAGAAAAGGGTGTGACAACCCCGAACCAATAAGAAAGTTGATATTTGCACTAGCAATAGTTTTTTTAATTTTATTAATCATAGATTATGCCGCATAAATTTCCCGCTCCAACTCTACCAACGCCTCAAGATACTGCGCTTTCCCCCCAAACAACCCAACAATCTCCAACGGTGAGCCGAACTTATTTAGCGGGTTAACTCGCAAAATCTTCATATCTTCAATATTCTCTATACCTTCATCAGCATATTTATCCAATAAGGCTTCCAGTACTTTGCGGGCCTGGTCGCC
>QIGL01000027.1 GCA_003228915.1 Acidiferrobacteraceae bacterium | reverse complement strand
TTCACTATACCGACGCCGTTATTTGTCCCAAGCTGGTTTCTTTTGTTTGCCAGGGTATTACTGGAATCAACCGCAGGTACTGATGGGGTTTGTGGTCGAGTCATAATGGGTACAGGATCAATAAACATTTCTGATGGTTGATTATTGCTGCCGATATCCGGCAAGGCAATTGAAAGCAATGTCCTGTCCCTGTAGTCGAGCACTCGAATTCCGTAGGCAGGCGTACCATTAACCGTCGTGCCAGCTATGGTTCTTGGCGGTGTAAATGAAACCAGGGCGCGACTACTGCCATCCCAAACCGGGTAAGGTGTCGTAATGCGGCCGCCTGCTGAATAGGCAGCAGTGACCGGTATACTAGTAGCAGTTACCTGGGTATGGGCATTGTTGTCAGCACCAGCACTAATAATTGCTAAAGCGCCCCCCAGGTTGGTACCCGTAATTGGCATCATGGTCGACATGATATTGCCATCCTGCATTGGCCGCGGATGTAAAAAACTGACCTCGGTATTGGCGGGACCTGAGTGGGCGCCGTAAACCACGCGCAAATTACTACCATCAGGATTGACTTTATATATGGTGTACTTGTTCCTGCTACCGGCATGATCCCAGCGACTAAAAAGAATGGTGCCGTCGGCTGCCGGTACCGGGTTACGATCATGGCTTTGGCCGAAAGAAATTTGACTCACATTACTGCCATCGGCCGCCATAATATGAAGCACGCTGGCCTGTTCACCTTGTGACTCATCCAGGGATGGATACGGTGCAACCGCCATGTTGGACATGACTTGTCGGCTCATTTCCTGGCGATTGGAAGAAAATACAATCCGGCCATCTGACAGGTAGGCGGGATCGACATCATTATAGACAAGGTCATCGGTAACCTGGCGCAAGATTCCGTTTTGAATATCGACTCCCGTCATATCGTATTCCCAGATATTCCAGGTGTTATTGCCATTACACAAGCCGCTGGCGTTAATGCCACAACGCAAGGCAAAGACAAGTTTTTTGCCGTCAAATGAGGATTCGGGATCAGACACATCGCCGTCATTTAATGTCAGGGGCTGGGTGATTCGATAGGCAACAGATTTGGTTGTGCTGTTAAAACGAATTAATAGCTGGCCCCCTGGGGAGTAACTTGTAATATTGGTCGGCTCACCGAATTGGGGCGCACCGTTTGCAGATATTGGCCGGGTCACAAAAGCCATCGGCACTTGATCAAGAATGACCGTTTCTTCAGGCGGTTTCAGACCACAGCCCGTTGCGGTGAGCACAACTGCTATCAATCCCCATGCTAACAGTCTGGATACTAACCACCTGGAATTGTGCCCGAATAAAAACATCTTGCTTAACCTCCAATCAACCGTTTTCTGGAAATACGCGCGTCACGTATACCCATATTTATTTAATACCCGACGATTGATTATTTTTATGGAATTTTGATCAGAGACTTGATTAATAAAATGATATTTATAGCGCTAATATCATGATAATTACAACGCTCGGATCAAAAAGAATATTTTCTCAACGTCTGCCTGTCACGACTCATTTACTTGTAAAAATATAGCCGTTATTAGCTTTAATGTTGGTGTTTTTTACGTCTAAATTAACCCTGTCACAGCAACAATTTCCATGCTTGATTTCCATACTTAGAGTAGCACAAAACCAGCAAAAACAGCTACTTACTGAGCTTGATCCGCCGATAAACGGTCGTTCCGACGCGTCTCATGGCTGCCTGGGACAGCTCTTTTTGCCATCATAAAAATATAGTCAGTTTAGCCTGTTTTTTGTCTTAATTTGTTGCCGGAGCCAGGTTTTCAAACCCATTTGAGTACAACATAGTGCCCTGCTTATTGATAATCACCGCCTCAAATCCTGGCATATTATTGATTAAAGTCAGCCCTTTACGGGCGCCCAGCACAAAAACACTGGTTGAAAGTGCATCCGTAGTGGTGGCATCCGGGCCCAAAACCGTGGCACTGCGCATGTAATCGACGGATTTACCTGTTTTGGGGCTGATAATATGGTGATAACGGACGCCGTTTTCCTCAAAAAAGCGTTCGTAATCACCAGACGTGGAGATTGCCTCATCCCGCATGGGCAATTTAGCCACCAGTCCCTGGCGATTCCTGGGATCTCGAATACCGACAAACCAGGGGCGTCCTTTACGATCACCGAGAATTCGACTGTCGCCACCGGCAGTGACAATGCCATGCTGAATATTATTTTTTTTCAGAATGGCGATCCCAAGATCGACCGCATAACCCTTGGCAATGCCACCCAAGTCTATTTTTACGCCTTTATTTTTAAAAAATATGGTCTGTTTTTTTCGATTTAACTGGATATGCCGATAATTGATACTGGGCAATACCTTTTTGAGAGAGGCTTGAGAGGGGTGTTTTTTTTGCCTGAAATCATACATAAAACCGGCGCTGGCGAAGGTGATGTCGAATGCGCCTTTTGTTTTTTTCGATATTGATAATGATTTGTCAATCAGGTTCATTAACTCCTGACCGATCTTGACCGGTTGACTGCCAGCTAAATTATTTATTTTTGTCAGTTCACTGTCAGTTTTAAAGGGGCTCATTAAGCGGTCTATGCGACGCATTTCCGCCATGACTTTTGTTATGACTTGCTGGCCTTTAGTTTTATTATCCGACCATACTTCCACCCGCACTGATGTGCCCATAATCGCCTGCTCATCACTGAGCCATTGGGCTGAGGCCACACTCGTCCAGAGCATCACTGCCAGAAAAATGAGAAAACTCGGGACTGTTTGTTTTAGAAACATATGCGCAGTATTGAACCGCAAAGAGACCGGGGAAGTAAAGAAAATGTATTGGTAGGCAGTGCTCGCCCTACATTTAATTACGAGCCCGGAGTAACGAGAGAGATATCGCTAAAGTCCCGACTCAAATAACAAAAGCCCCGGCAGGAGCCGGGGCTTGAGATACGTTACAACTAAACTGTAGCTAAAATCAGAAGCCGGTTAACAACTAAAAAGCAGCGCCTCTACCAAACAAATCAAGATCATCGTTCACTTCAGCACCAAGCCTAAACTGGGGGCGTAGTGTGTCATTATCCACACCAAGCAATTTGCGCATGGCATTATGGATGTGGGCAGGCTTGACAATGATATTAGAAGCACTGCTTCTTGGCGCTTGTGCTGGGAGAATAAATTCTGCTTTGTGATCGAGATCAGTTGTGCCAATACAACGGTTACCCTGGATAAAACTGGATGCGGCCCAAAATAAGGCACTGGTGACGCGCCAATGATCTTTGCCATCACCGCCATTATAGCGATTGGTTCTACCGAAATCAGAGGTCACCATAATGACGACCCGATCCTGCAGGCCACGTGCATTTATTTCCTGAATAATGGCATCAACCCCCATGAGCATATCCATCATTCTCGGGTAATGGTTTTGGTCGTGGTTGCTATGGGTATCGAAGCCGCCAATAGTGAGATGAGCGGCCGCCGAAACACCGGTTTCGTAGGCCGACAAGGCAATACGACCTTGTCGATATAAATTACGTGCCCTGGTCCTGACATTATTGTTATTGGCAAGATCAAAAGTCGACGCTGGCATTTCCGGCCGATTGGACAGATCCATTGTCATAGCCCTGAGGTGACCGGGATCTGCACGGGCACTTATCAATTCACCCAAAGCCGTTTGTAAGCGCGTTAATCTCTGGTTATTAAATAATTCCTGAAGGCGCGCAACACGGGCCTGGCTGATCATTGTCTGTGTTGCTGTTGAAAAATAGGTGCCACTGCCAGCATTATCCGGGGTAATACGTTCAGGGTAAGCGATCTCGAACAGGGCGCGAATACCGTTGTTGTTCAAACGTGTCGGTGCCACCAATCCGCCTGTTTCATCGTAGCCGCCATTTGAAATGAAAGGGATGTCTCTTCTCCTGCCGGCGGTACCGGCTACCAGCGCACCAATATTGGGGTAGGCATTACGTACCAACTCACCACTCCAGGCATTTCGGCGTCCGTTGGAATGAGAGGTGGTGCGATTATCGACACCATTAATTACCAAAAGACGGCTGGCGTGGTTGGTAAAAAACATCTGGTTGGTAAAAAGATCGGTCCTGGCTGCATGGATAGGTGCCGGTGGCGCATAAAAAATCTCATCCCCAACACCGGTGTTGGTACCAGAGCCAGCTACGGTAGGCCAAACAGCTTGAGTCGCAAATTTGTTTATCGTTCTTCCGCCACTATTAGAACCTTTAGGATCACAAAGCGAAGTGGGATCCCAACCGCCATTACATTCTATTGTCAGCACCAGGGGGCCAGCGTAACCATCCGAGGCTTGTAGTTTTAGTGTTGGCATTAAACCGCCGACCACACCTGCGCCCATCGATCCTGTTAATTTCAAAAAATCTCTACGTTTCATAGCTCTTTTGCTCCAAATGGTCCTGAACCCTTTATTATTCTTACAGGATTATTCGTATAGGAATTCATAGTCTGACAACAGGTACGTAACCACTGCCATCCAAGGTTTAACCGTATAGTTTGTATCGGTACTGCCGCCACCGCCACGACACACACCCGGGATCGCATTATCATTTGCTGCCATTAGTGCATTTCGGACATCAACAAACAACTGGTTGGTTGCCAGTATTTTCGGGTCGGTTGGGCCAAGCACTTCACCCAGTAATATTTTATGCAGGTGTTGGATGTTGGCTGTGATATTAGCCGGGTTACTGGCTGGCGTATCAGTCAAACCAGCAAACGGAAATAATGTGCCACTGGTATTCAGGTCAGTGGCCACTCTCGCACAAGCCGCCTGGTTAGCAATACGATCCTGGATGCCTACCATGAGCCGGTTAATCCTGGTTGATCGGGTGATGACATTATCAGAATCAATGCCACCATACATTAACATATAAGTATCAGGAGTCATCAGGCCATCATTGGTACGTGGTCCTGTCCAGTTATAACCCAGTATATTTTGCAGGTTACGATTCAGCTGTTCCGGAATCAACAGACGACCCATACCAAGATCGGCAAAAGATGCCGGGGCCGCAGTGGCTGAAAGGTTCTCGGCACGAAAATAGATACTCATGACAATGTCCTTCACCAGCTGCTTCATATCAAAGCCACTGGCAAAATTAGTACTGG
>QIGL01000055.1 GCA_003228915.1 Acidiferrobacteraceae bacterium | reverse complement strand
ATACTGGTTTGGTGTTCGCGCTTTGATTTGATTAATAACCTGTCGATAGTAATCACACAATGGCCAGCTCATTACCAAGCCACATTAATAAAGCTTTAATTTCTCTGGGAATTACACCCGAGAATAGAAATCTTTGCTCAATTATTGTTGCCTACAGCGGCGGTCTTGACTCGACTGTCCTGTTGCATTTGCTGGCGCAAAGTAAATACAAAAAACAACTGACTGCCGTACATATCAATCATGGTCTTATGCCTGATGCCGAAAAATGGGCTCAACATTGCCAGCAAAGCTGTCAGCAATTAGACGTTCCGATTCATGTTGAGAAAGTTGCGGTTAATAAGCAACACCTGCAGGGACTGGAAGCCGCCGCCCGTGAAGCACGCTATGGCGCTCTGTTGAAACATGCAAGCAAAGAGGCTGTATTTTTAACTGGTCACCACCAGGACGACCAGGCTGAAACAATGTTATTGCAATTGTTTCGAGGCTCAGGACCAGCCGGCCTGGCGGCCATGCCCCTGGTTTCAGCTTTTGCCAATGCCAGGTTAGTCAGGCCATTGTTAGAGATTACACGACAGGAAATTCGAGATTACGCAAACCAGGAAAAGCTGCAATGGATCGAAGACCCGAGTAATCAGGACAAAAGTTATAGTCGGAATTACTTACGGCATGAAGTAATGCCTGTCATTCGACAGCATTGGCCAGGTGTTAACCAGTTATTGGCGCGGGGCGCATCACACCAGGCCGAAGCAACAGAATTACTGAAAAAACTGGCCGCCCAGGATTTGTTGGCGTGTCGCGTAACAACTAACGAAGCAACTGGTTATGATTGTCTCGATCTTGAAAAAGTGCAGGGTTTGGACACATTGAACCGCAAGAATATGTTGCGATATTTTATTGATAAAAAGGGTATTCCTGTACCTGGCAGTAAACAGTTAAACCATATTGTTAAACAAATCGGCCGCCCCAGTGTGTCTGGACAACAACAAATAAGCTGGCATGGGGGAGAGTGTCGACTTTATCGCGGCCAGCTTTCGATTAGTCGCCCATTTCAGGTTATTGATCGAAAAACACGTCTTTCCTGGGACTTGTGGGGTGAAGGGAATTCAAGTGAGTCGGTAAAACCTCTTGTTTTGCCAGGATCTGGCCGGGTGCTGTCGGCAAGCAAGGGTCTTGGGTCCGGGTTATCTGTGCAGCGTTTGCAACAAGGCCCGGTAACCGTGCGATTCAGGCAGGGCGGAGAGTCCTGTCTTTTGCCTGGCAGGGGCCACCATCACAAGCTCAAGAAACTGTTTCAGGAGGCCGGTATCCCGCCCTGGGAACGCTCACGACTACCGTTAATTTATGTGGGTGAAGAACTTGCTGCCGTGGCTGATAAATGGGTCTGTGCCCCGTTTGACGCGAAAAAAAACGAAGCCGGAATCAATATCAGGATGAATCCTGCGCCAGAATAGACTCTAATTTTTACGGTTGTAAGGTCGTGAGTGTTCTGGTATTTTTTCGTTCCGAGCGGGCGACTTTCTGCCTGAACGGGATTCCATGACAAAATTTATCTTTATAACCGGCGGTGTTGTATCTTCTTTAGGTAAGGGGATTGCAGCGGCCTCCCTTGCGGCATTACTTGAGGCACGTGGTCTCAAGGTAACTCTCCTTAAGCTTGATCCCTATATTAATGTCGATCCGGGCACCATGAGCCCTTTTCAGCATGGCGAGGTCTTTGTCACTAAAGACGGCGCCGAGACAGACCTGGATCTTGGTCACTACGAACGATTCGTTCGCACCACTATGACCCAGCACAATAATTTCACCACTGGCCGGATTTACGAAAATGTGATTCGCAATGAACGGCGCGGTGATTATCTGGGGGCAACTATCCAGGTCATTCCCCATATCACGGATGAAATTAAACGTTGTATTAATGTTGGTGCAGCCAACGCCGATGTTGCCATGATTGAAATTGGTGGCACGGTTGGTGACATAGAATCATTGCCATTCCTGGAGGCCATCAGGCAAATGGGCGTGGAAATGGGTCCGAGTAATGTACTGTATATGCATTTAACCCTGGTGCCCTATATCGCCGCTGCCGGTGAAGTTAAAACAAAACCAACGCAACATTCAGTAAAAGAATTACGCTCTATCGGTATCCAGCCAGACATCCTCATGTGCCGATCAGAAAAGCCGCTACCCGAACCTGAAAGACAAAAAATTGCACTATTTACCAATGTCCCGGCGCGCGCCGTAATCTCTGCTGTTGATGTTGATAGTATTTACAAAATTCCCGAACTCCTGCACCAACAATCACTGGATGATATTGCAGTTGAGAAACTGCACCTGCGGGTACCACCAGCCAATCTCAAGGAATGGCAAGCCGTAACCGAAGGCCTCAAGAATACAAACTGTGAAATTACTGTGGCCATGGTTGGTAAATACGTGGGGCTGACCGAGTCCTATAAATCACTATCAGAGGCCCTGGTCCATGCCGGCATCCACACCCATACCCGTGTGAATATTCGATACCTTGATTCCGAACAAATAGAAAATGAAGGCACAAAAGAGTTGCAGGATGTTGATGCGATTCTGGTGCCCGGTGGGTTTGGTGAACGCGGAATTGAAGGCAAGATCAAGGCAATTCAATATGCCCGCGAGCAGGGCATACCCTATCTTGGTATTTGTCTGGGTATGCAACTGGCCGTTGTGGAATATGCCAGAAATATTGCCGGACTTAAAAAAGCACACAGCACCGAAATACAGTCCAAGACTGAACATCCAGTAATTGGATTGATCACAGAATGGATGGACAAGGATGGCAACAGGGAAACAAGAACGAAAGATAGTGATCTGGGTGGCACCATGAGATTGGGCGGGCAAACCTGCAAACTTAAAAAGAACAGTATTGTTGCCAGGCTCTATGGTAAAAGTGAAATTACTGAACGGCACCGCCATCGTTACGAATTTAATAATAATTATCGGGACGATATGGAAAAAAATGGAATGGTATTCTCGGGATTTTCAGCCGACGAATCGTTGGTAGAAATCATAGAGTTATCAGACCACCCCTGGTTTGTTGCTGTCCAGTTTCACCCGGAATTTACTTCCACCCCAAGAGATGGCCATCCGCTATTTACTGGTTATGTAAATGCTGCTCGAGAGAAACATGTTGCGGTGCACAATAAAAATAACAAGGTAGCCAGTCGATGAAATTATGCCATTTTGAAGCGGGGCTGGATCAGCCCCTTTTTCTCATTGCCGGTCCCTGTGTGATCGAGTCGGAACAACTCGCGATTGATACTGCTGGCCAGCTAAAAGAAATTACAGATGGGCTGGGCATACCTTTTATATACAAGTCGTCATTCGACAAGGCCAATCGCAG
This sequence comes from Acidiferrobacteraceae bacterium, assembly GCA_003228915.1. Classification (GTDB taxonomy): domain Bacteria; phylum Pseudomonadota; class Gammaproteobacteria; order Acidiferrobacterales; family SZUA-150; genus SZUA-150. The sequence goes on along the minus strand of QIGL01000055.1, from coordinate 1,778 downwards.
TTCCAGCAAATCCTTCCGTGGGGATGGCATGGATGCAGGCCTGGCAATTTTAGAGAAGGTTAAAAAAGAGATTGGCGTGCCCGTGTTAACAGATATCCACGAAATTTCACAAGTCGAACCAGCTGCTGCTGTCGTTGATGTGTTACAGACGCCGGCATTTTTATGTCGCCAGACAGATTTAATCCAGAAGGTCGCCACCTGTGGCAAACCCGTTAATATTAAAAAAGGCCAGTTTATGGCGCCCGGTGACATGGTCAATGTAATCGCCAAAACAAAAGAAGTTGGCGCCAAAGACAGAATCATGGTTTGTGAACGCGGCGTATCATTTGGTTACCAGAATCTTGTGGTTGATATGCGCTCGCTGGCGATCATGCGAGAGACAGATTGCCCGGTGGTTTTTGACGCAACACACTCGGTCCAGTTACCGGGTGGCCAGGGGGATCGCTCGGGGGGTCAACGAGAGCACATACCTGTTTTAGCCCGGGCAGCGGTAGCAGCGGGTATATCGGGTATTTTTATGGAGACCCACCCAGACCCCGATAAAGCATTAAGTGATGGCCCCAACGCGTGGCCAATGCATGATATGAAATCACTGCTCGAGTCACTTATGGAGATTGATCGAGTCGTAAAGAAAAAAGGTTTTCCGGAAATGAATTTATGATGATAGTGGTGTACTGCACTGGTGTCCCATAGCCCTGTTATTCCGCGCGCCCGAACGAAGTGACAAAGTACTCTTGGGGTGAAAGCGGGAATCCAGAAATCTTGCCCGTAGCCTAACCTGTCATTTACTAGATTCCCGCTTTTACGGGAATGACGGAGTTGTTAGAAAGTGATGAGTATGGTGATTATTTTTTATAGACTTAACCTTGAAAGGAACAGCAGCAATAATGAGTAAAATTGAAAGTATCCATGCACGAGAAATTCTTGATTCTCGCGGCAACCCAACGGTAGAAGCAGATGTCATTCTAAAATCAGGTATCACGGGCAGGGCAGCAGTACCTTCTGGCGCATCGACAGGCGAACGAGAAGCCGTGGAATTGCGCGACGGTGATAAAAAAAGATACCAGGGAAAAGGTGTCAACAACGCCGTTAATAATATAAACAATCAAATCCAGAAAGCCCTGAAAGGACAAGCAGTTAATGACCAGCAAACTATCGATCAAATTATGATCGATCTTGATGGCACCGATACCAAAAAGAATCTGGGTGCTAATGCAATTCTTGCGGTGTCACTGGCATGTGCAAAGGCTGCCGCCCTGACTGAGAAAAAATCTCTTTACCAGTATCTTGGCAATGAAAAAGATTTCCTCATGCCCGTGCCAATGATGAATGTGATTAATGGCGGTAGCCATGCTGATAATAGCGTCGATTTTCAGGAATTTATGATATTACCCGTGGGCGCACCATCATTCCGCGAAGCCTTACGCTGGGGCGCAGAAGTCTTTCATTCCCTGCGCAGTGTACTTAAGGCAAAAAATCTGAATACCAGTGTCGGTGACGAGGGTGGTTTCGCACCAGACCTGGGCTCTAATGAAGAAGCATTGCAAGTTATTTTAGAGGCAATAAAAAATGCTGGTTATGAGAGCGGTAAAGATATTTACCTGGGCATTGATTCCGCCAGTTCAGAGTTTTATAAAAATAATAAATATGAGCTTGAATCAGAAGGTTCATCCCTTGATGCAGCTGGCATGGTTACGCTTTTTGAAGACTGGGCAAACCGGTATCCGATTATTACCATTGAAGACGCTTTGGATGAGAATGATTGGGATGGCTGGTCG
>QIGL01000061.1 GCA_003228915.1 Acidiferrobacteraceae bacterium | reverse complement strand
GACGTCTTTCTCTTGCAGGCGGTCGTTCACCATCATACCGATTAAGCCCAGCCACATCTTGATCTGGCCAGTCTCTGAGCCGGAGAGTCCATACTTTAATAACAGGCGAATGAAGGCAAGACTGAAATCCTTTGAATATTTGGCAAGTTCCGGGTCCAGCATATAGCCTGAGGTGGACATGGAGACCAGTGATAACAGACGGTCACCATGACTAATGGCAAGGCGCTGACCAATCATACCGCCCATAGAGGTACCGATGACGTGGGCGCGCCGGACGCCGTTGGCATCCAAAACGGCACGTGGGCGCGCCGGACGCCGTTGGCATCCAAAACGGCCAGGGCGTCAGCGGCCATATCTTCCAGTGAATAGGGTTTGCCTTTTTGCCAGTTTTCCATCCAGTCTGACAAACCGGTACCACGGTTATCAAAACGAATCACCTGGTAGCCTGCTTTTGTAAGTGCCTGGATAAAATCCGGTGGCCAAAGCATGCTGCTCGATCCGGCGCCCATAATCAAAAGTATGGTGTCTTTAGGTTTTGCGAAGGCTCGCTTCGGTGGCTGGTTTACTTCGTACCAGATTTTGATTACGCCGGAGCCAGTATTAGATGAGGCATAACCGGTTGAACCATGTACCAATTCGGGGGGATCGGATTGAATAGCCTCGGCAATAATTGCATCAGTACCATCAGGAAACTCGGGGCCACCGGATAAAAATATGCCCAGTGCTAATACCAGGAGCAGTAGTAGTGTGCCAATAACAATTAATATTTTCCGGAACATGCAGGCCTCCTTGCGGTTTGTACGCTTGATTATATCAGGGTAAGAGGCCTGATCTTCTTTTCTTATCTTACTCTCCCCGTCCTGCATAGTAGGCAACCACGCCCGGTTGTGCCGCCACCCGTTCCATATGTTGTACCAGTCGCGGTGCAATTTTATCAGGATAATCAGCAGGTATGTGATCAAGCCCGCCTGACTTCAGTCTTTTAACGTACACATAAACTTTTATGTCTGCTACGGTAAAATTGTTATCCGCGAACCATTCATCTCCGGCAGCTTCCAGTCGCTTATCCAGCATTTGCAGGCCTCTTTTGAAGGGGCCGCTTGTGAGATTTTCTCTTGCCTGCACTAACTCATCTCCTTCCAGACCAAAAGTACGAACCATTGCCAAAGACATATCATCGATCATCTCCAGCACTTCATCGCACAAAAAAGCCTGCCACGGATCTGAAGGGTATAATCCGGCCTGTTTACCGAAATAACGATTCATGGCATTATTTTGTGTGTAGGTTTTTCCTTTGATTTCCAGGATCGGCACGGCATTAAGCGGGGTGCTCTCACGCATCTCGCGAAATTTCTCAAAAGACAAACGATCATCCTCAAACGTTATACCTGCAATAGACATAGCAATTCTGGTTGGTTCTGCGCGACCGCCGTCGAAATCGAAATAACTTAGCGTGATCTTGTCCATAACTTTCCCCGTGATAATTAGACTGTTTACTGAATAGTGGCTTGCATAATGCAAGTCACTTGCAATCTAGCCTAGTTACTTTTAAAATGCAAGTCACTATCAATAATATTTCCGGACGTATGGCCAAGGCTAAATCAAAACTTAAGAAAGATTGTTGTCAGCGATCGATCTGCCCGGTTGCCAATACACTGGATGTGATTGGAGATAAATGGACATTGCTGGTCATCCGGGATATCCATTTCGGGAAAACAACTTACCGGGAATTTCAGACATCACCTGAAACCATCCCCACTAACATCCTGGCTGATCGTTTGAAGCGCTTGCTAGAACATGGCCTGGTAAGCAAATCCCCTTACCAGAATCGTCCGGTGCGTTATACCTATAAGCTTACTGCTAAAGGCAAAGCGCTAAAACCGGTACTCGAAGAAATGGCCAAGTGGGGCAAGAAATATATTAAAGCCAAGACAAGCTGATTACTCGTTCACTGGCTCAAAAAAACTTCAACATCGCGTCTGCATCACAGGCACATGCTTATCCTGTGTTTTATATTATAAAAAAATGGCCAGACCCGAATAGGCCTGGCCTCATTTACTGAATACCTAAAACAATTTACTTAAAAATAAACCCTGCCCTGTTGCGGGAAGTAAAGCACGTCATACCCGCGAAAGCGGGTATCCATAAAGCGATTGGGATGGCTACGAACTGGAAAGACAATGTCCTTTCCTAATAAGGCATGGGGTGTTTGCGGCGGATTGTTTCTATTTCAGCCATTGCTTCCTCGGACAAGTTTAAATTAATTGCATCGATATCAGTTTTTAATTGCGTCATGTTGGTGGCACCAACGAGCGTAGAAGTCACGAAGGGTTTGCTCAAGACAAAAGCAATGGCCATTTGACAGGCATCCAGTTCATGTTGTTTTGCCAGGTCAACATACTCACTCACCGCTGCATCAGTCATTGGATTAACACGATGCTCTTTGCGTGTCTCGATGGTAATGCGCGCCCCTTCTGGTCGGGCACCATTGAGATATTTACCACTCAACATACCGCGACTCAGGGGCGACCAGGCCAGCAAGCCAATGTCTTCATTGAGTGTAATTTCGCTGAGATCCGGTTCAAAGTGACGACACAATAGCGAATATTCATTCTGGATTGACACCGCACGGGGCAAGTCGTGCTGGTCTGCCAGGTGCAACCATTTTGTCAAGCCCCATGCGGTTTCGTTGGACAAACCAAAGTGGCGGACTTTGCCTTCATCAATAAATGACTGCATGGTGTGCAAGATTTCGAGAAAGTTGTCCGTTTCTTTTTGCACATCAAATCGTGGCGCGTAATTCCAGGTTTTACCAAAGTGATAGGATCCCCGGTTGGGCCAATGCAATTGATACAGGTCGATGTAATCTGTTTTTAATCTTTTCAGGCTGTCCTCAAGGGCGAGGTTCAGATTTTTCCTGTTCATAATATCGCCATCCCGAATCCACTTTAATCCCGGCGATGTTATTTTTGAGGCGAGAATGACTTGATCGCGGGTTTGGCGGGAGGTAAGCCAGTTGCCAATAATGGTTTCCGTGGTGCCATAAGTATCGGCGCTGGGCGGAATGGCATACATTTCAGCGGTGTCAAAAAAATTAATCCCCTGCTCGATGGCATAATCCATCTGGGCAAAACCATCCGCTTCGGTATTTTGAAATCCCCAGGTCATGGTGCCCAGGCCAATGGCGCTAAGCGCTAAATCTGTTCGTGCTAGTTTTCGATATTCCATTATTCTTTTATTTTAAGCTGAAGCCGTGGTTTGTCACCTGTTATTTCAACTAAAGCCCTAGGCTCCACGACAGGTAGCCAGTACTTTTCTTAGTTTCTCTTTTTGTTTGTTGTCCACCATAACAGCAGACTGCAACTCAACAAAATCTTTTGCCAGGCGAGAATTATTCCGCGCTGCTTTGGGCGGTATAGGGGGAATCATCACATCGACCAAATCGCCAGGCTGTATACAAGTAGTGTTACTTGCTGCTGTTGTGCAACCAGACGCTGTCAGCAATAACATCGGGAACAGCACTGCTACTCCATTTTTTAACTTCCGGGTTATTTTTGTATTTTGCCAGTTCATTTTCAAGCTTCCTTTTTTCTTTATCGGCTGCCTTTCGGAATATTGCTAATTTCTTTTCTTCTTCAGCGCGGACTTTTGCGACTGAAAATTCAATCTCGGCTTTGCTATCTGCCAGCTCAGCCTTGCACTCATTAAACCCAGCTTCTGACTGGTTACTTGAATACCAATAGATAAAACCAATAAAGACAAAAAATATTGCGCCGTATAAGTAAATTTTCATTGGCTACCCTTTATTATAATTATCCTAACTTTTACCCGTGCCCGGCAATGGAGCATTTTCACTACTCGAAAGTACCACAATACAGGATAAGCTCAAAACCGTGTTTTTTCTTATATTAGAAGAAACGCGACCAGAACCATCGGAGATGGTTTAGTAAGTACTTGATGATCCTTGTAGAGGATCTAAGTCGGATCTGACCCACCACTGTCCCACATAATCGTCATACCCGCGTTGTTGTCATTCCCGTGGAAACGGGAATCCAGGTGTTTTAAGAGCAGTTAATCAGCTTTTTACTGGATACCCGCGCACCCCAAGAGTACTTTGTCACTTCGTTCGGGCGCGCGGTATGACGCCTTTCTTCAATTGAAATCTCATGCCCCTGTCTGGTCTGGCGCCATGTTAATACCGGATGAATAGCGTTATGACCGATTTTGTAATTACTATGTGGGACAATAGTGGATCTGACCCGGGTTTTCGTTCATTCCTGCAAGCTTTTGACTGGCCCACCACATTGGATGCAAACTCTGAACTCATGAAAACGACGAATGCAAAAGTCCTGGGCGTAGCCTTAATACTGACCATGAGCTTCATGGAAGCAGCCATGGCGGAGACCGTGGTTTATGAGGGTGATATTTCAACAGCCCAGAATTGTGATTTTTTTAAACGGGTCCAAAACAAGTCAGTTGATCGTTTGATCATTACCTCTGCCGGCGGTTCGGTTAAGGCCGGTATTGAGCTGGGCTTATGGGTATACAGGCAACAACTTACCCTTGAAGTGCGTGATTACTGTTTTTCCTCCTGCGCCAATTATGTCTTTCCCGCGGCCGCTAAAAAAATCATTCGCCCCAATACTGTGGTTGCGTGGCATGGTAATTATCATCATTTACTCGATACCGGTCTGTGGCGCGATGATGTACCCGCGCGTATGCAGCGCACTGGTGAAAGCCGAACCATTGCCAGGCAACGGGTATTGGAGCAAGCACAAGATCTTGTCAAACGCGAAAAAGAATTTTTCGCTACCATCGGTGTTGATCAATATTTAACCTGGATCGGTAAAATGCCACCCTATTCGGCAAAGAATTACTACTTTCTTGCGCCACCAGACATGGCTCGATTTGGTGTGAGGCAGGTGGAAGCCCCTGAAGATTACCCGAATACGGATACCAATCGCTATGACGTGTCGATAGAGTTTGTCCGATTGAACAAAGATTAAGAATCCAAATTATAGTTGTAGGAGACTGGGTAAAAAAACCGCGGCCTATCCACTACTGTCCCACAACTCCGTCATTACGCGCGCCCGAACGAAGTGACAAAGTACTCTTGGGGTGGAAGCGGGCAAGAATTGTTCCCGACAATTCTATTGCATTTCCGCCTTCCTGGCGGACAGAATCCAGTCATCATGGATCGATAGTTAAGAACGAGCCTGGTTACTTGAAATTATGTCAACTCTGACATATAATTGGCCCATGAACGCTGACGAAAAGGATTTGGTCTGGCTACATGGTGAGGTAAAAACACCCCCATTTTCACTGGATGCCCGAATAGAGGCGGGTTTCTTGTTAAGACAGTTACAACAGGGATTGAAACTATCCATGCCGCATTCTCGTCCCATGGTAACTATCGGGCGACGATGCCATGAGTTGCGAATTAATGACAAACAGCGTACTTGGAGAATTATTTACCGTATTGATCCAGATGCAATTGTGATACTGGAGGTTTTTAACAAGAAAACCAGTACAACACCAAAGAATATTATTG
>QIGL01000084.1 GCA_003228915.1 Acidiferrobacteraceae bacterium | reverse complement strand
CTCATGAGCAACCAGCCACGAAGCGCTGATGATCGGGCTTTTGGCCGCAGAAAGGTGGCCATTTGGCCGGAATTTTTTGTTTTTTTAGTCGATTGATACATAGTCAATATAATATTATTCAATAACTTATAGATAATATCTGATATTATGGTTTAACTTATGAATAAAATCTAGCCATTTTAGTCACTGTCAGACATGGTCAACATGGGCTGTGGTATGGTTGCCGCCCCTTTAGTAAACATAAAATAGCAACAAATCAGTACTAAAGTAGCAACTACCGCAAGAGCGCAGATTCAGGCCTAAATTCAGGAAAAATTATGTCTAGCACCAGTAAAAATACCGAGAAAAATAGTCTCGACCCATTGGATCAGTTGCAACGAGGTTGTGACGAGATTTTGCTTGAGCAAGACCTCAAAACCCGGTTGGCTAGCGGTAAACCACTAAAAATCAAGGCAGGGTTTGACCCGACAGCGCCCGACCTGCACCTGGGCCATACCGTGCTGATTAACAAACTGAGACAATTTCAGGACCTGGGCCACGAGGTCTTGTTTTTGATTGGTGACTTCACTGGCATGATTGGTGATCCATCGGGTAAAAGCGCCACCCGGCCGGCTTTGACTCCGGAAGCGGTTTTCGAAAATGCTAAATCTTACGAAGCACAAATTTTCAAAATCCTGGACCCTGATAAAACACAGGTTTTGTTTAATTCCGCCTGGATGGGGAAAATGTCGGCCGCCGACATGATTCAACTGGCCGCCAGGCACACCGTCGCCCGCATGCTGGAGCGGGATGACTTCAGCAAGCGTTATGCCAGTGGCCAGGGCATTGCCATTCACGAGTTCCTGTATCCCCTGATTCAAGGTTATGACTCGGTTGCTATGAAAGCCGATGTTGAACTGGGCGGCACCGACCAAAAATTCAACCTGCTCATGGGACGGGAGCTGCAAAAACAATACGGCCAAACACCACAAGTGGTCATGACCATGCCGATACTGGAAGGTCTGGACGGGGTCCAGAAAATGTCCAAGTCACTAGGAAATTATATTGGCATTAACGAGCCAGCCGATGACATGTTTGGCAAAATTATGTCTGTGTCCGATGTGTTGATGTGGCGCTATTTTGAACTGTTGAGTTTTCGGCCGCTTACTGAAATTGAGTCCTTTAAGCAAGAAATAACAAACGGGAAAAATCCCCGGGACATCAAATTCCTGTTAGGTGAAGAAATAGTCGCCCGATTCCATAGTGAGTCAGCGGCAACACAGGCACGGGAAAATTTCATCGCCCGATTCCAGAAGGGACAAATACCTGATGATATAGCAGAGGTATCTTTGTCGACGGCTGGAAAGGGATTGCGCATCACCAACCTGCTCAAAGATGCGGGTTTGACCAAAACGACCTCTGAAGCCATGCGCTTGATTAAACAAGGCGCAGTTCGTGTTGATGGTGAGCGTCTGCAAGATAATGCTACGGAAATGGCGATTGGCAGTACCCATGTTTACCAGGTGGGTAAACGCAGATTCGCCCGGGTTTCGGTTACCTAGGGTGATAGCCGTAGTAAATTTCTGTTTTTGTGCAATGGATAACAGACGTTGCTACTGCGTATATCGGTCTAACTAAATTTCACTCTCATTTTCTCGCCATAAAACATTCTATAAACCCTCGCCAAAATTATGACATAAGTAACATGACATAATTGATCGGTTTTGTTGTCTTTCTTTATTCTGACCCAAGAGTGCCTATACTATATTAGGGTATGCGATTGTCAGGAGACTGCCGTGATTGAATGTGAGCTTTTCACTGGTTTCATTCATCAATATTCAGATTTGCCTGGCAGAACATAGAACAAGAGAGTGGTGGGGTGAAGGCTTTTTCAAGTCTAAGAAGCAGATTAGTGATTGTCGTGCTCCTGTCGGCAGGTCCTGCCTTGGCATTGTTATACGCAACTGCGCTGGAAAACAGGGCTCGTTCAAAAGAAATGGCAGAAAATAGTGCTTCACGCCTGGTCAGGCAGGTGGCACTGGATCAAAAACAGGCCCTGTCATCTGCCCGGCAATTAGTGGAAGCCATTGCCCGGTTACCGCAGGTTTTTCTTTACAAAAAGAAGGCGTGTAATACCGTGGTTGCCCAGGCTAAAACTATTTATCCTTTAATAGCCAGCATCGGCGCCATAAAACCAAATGGTGATGTTTTCTGTAGCGCCCTGCCTTTTGATGCCGGCCTCAATGCTGCAAACAGTCCCTGGTTTAAGAAAGCACTAAAGACCCGTGATTACGCTGTTAGTCGTTTTTACACGGGCCGCCTTACCAGGAGACCTGTTATGACCCTGGCGTATCCATCATTTGCTGTTGACGGCAAGCTGGCTGCGATTGTTTTTGTTTCAACAGATTTATCATGGCTCAATCAAATTTTAACCCAGGAGCAACTGCCACCGGGTTACGTACTTACCGTAATTGATCCTAAAGGCATTGTCTTGGCCCGTACACCTGATCCCGGATTCTGGGTAGGAGATAACCACCTTGATGTGCCCGTCATCAGTTCAATTCTTTCCAGAAAACAAACAGGCACATTCCAGTCCATAGGACTGGATGGGAGAGAGTCCCTGTTTGCTTCCCTGCCGCTGCAAGTCGGCCCTGACAAACCCGAGGCTTTCGCATACGTGGGAATAAGAAATGATGTGGCCTACGCAGAATTCGACAAAATATTTTACAGGAATATTGTTGGTTTAATTAGTGTCATTCTCATTGCGTTGCTGGTTGCAACCTGGGGTAGCGACCTGATTGTCCTGCGACGTTTACGTGAGCTCGTGGCTACAACTCGAAAACTGGCAACCGGTGATTTAAGCATACGAACTAATATCACAAGTGGGGGCGAAGTGGGACAGTTGGCAAGTGCTTTTGATGATATGGCAGACGCACTTGAAAAGGAGGGTGAAAAAACCCGGGAATCACGCAATGAGTTGCAAGCTTCCCAGTCAATGTTAAGCACTATTTTAAATTCTATTCCTGTCAGGGTTTTCTGGAAAAATAAAAAACTGAATTATATCGGTTGCAACGAATTGTTTGCCAGGGATGTAAAACTTGAAACACCTAACCAGGTGATCGGCAAAAATGATTATGATTTGCCGTGGGCAGATCAAGCCAAAAAGTATCGCGCCAATGATCTGGATGTAATCACTTCAGGTATACCCAAGCTGTTATATGAAGTTGTCCAGACTGATGCCAACGGCAATGAGCGTTGGCTCGAGGTCAGTAAAATTCCACTCAAGGATCTGGATGAACAGGTGATTGGCGTTTTAGGTATTTACCAGGACATTACACCCCGCAAACACGTTGAAAAAAAATTGAATCACATGGCCTACCATGATGGCCTGACGGGACTAATCAATCGCCGGGAGTTTGAGAATAGACTCCGCAATATCCTGGAAAAAACTCACCTGGAAGACCAGGAGCATGCCCTTCTTTATATAGATCTTGACCAGTTTAAAATAATCAATGATACCTGCGGCCACTTTGCTGGTGACGAATTACTCAAACAGTTGGCAAATATTTTATCTGGATCTGTACGGCACAATGATGTACTGGCAAGACTTGGCGGCGATGAGTTTGGTGTGATCCTGGAAAACTGTCAATCAGGACGGGCACTGATTATTGCTGAGGAAATACTGAACAATGTCCGGAATTTCAAATTTGTCTGGAAAACCAAGAGCTTTAGCGTTGGCGCCAGTATTGGTTTGGTAGTGCTTGATGCCAGTACACCCAGTATGCAAGAGTTGCTCAGCCGTGCTGACATGGCATGTTATGCAGCCAAGGATCTGGGTCGTAACCGCGTCCATGTATACGAGGAAGGTAATCTTGACCTGCAACAAAGGCACGGCGAAATGCGGTGGGTAGGACGTATTAATAATGCCTTCGAGCTGGAACAATTCAGGCTTTACTACCAGGACATTATCCCGCTACAGGATACTGCTGCTTTGCCCCATCGGGAAATTCTTTTAAGGATGGTCAATGATGATGGTGGCGTTGTTTTACCTGCCACATTTATAGCTGCCGCGGAACGTTATGGTTTAATGCAAAGAATTGACCAATGGGTGATTAGCGCTGTTTTAATCTGGCTGGAAAAAAGGTGTCAACAGAACGAGACATTGGATTTTGGGCGTGTTTTTATTAATCTTTCTGGCACCTCGCTGGGGGACGAAAGTTTCCTGACATTCATTCGTGAAAAAATCAGGGAGATAGCACACCTGACTCGATACCTGGGTTTTGAAATTACCGAGACATCTGCCATTGCAGATTTTGCCAATGCTGAAAAGTTTATTTCAGAAGTTAAAAAGGCTGGCTGCCAGGTGGCGCTGGATGATTTTGGTGCGGGTATGAGCTCATTTTCCTACCTGCGCTCCTTGCCGGTAGATTTTATCAAGATTGATGGCAGCTTCGTCAGGACCATGCTCGATGATCCCATGGACATGGCGATTGTCAGGTCCATCAATCAAGTCGGACACGTGGCTAATATCAAGACCATTGCTGAATATGTTGAGACAGCGGAAGTTGAGCAGGCACTGGCAGGCATGGGCATCGATTATGCCCAGGGATTCCGGATATCCAGGGCAAAACCCCTGGATGACTTGTAAGACCAGTGCCAAACCGGGATTTTCCTGAAAGTACTCAAAATAAATGTCGTAGGTTGGTGCTGAGATACTAAGCCCTACAGCAGTATATATTTGTAAAATCCTTACTCAAAAAGCACTTTCATAGATGGTGCCACCACCTTAGGTTCGTCATGCCGGACTTGATCCGGCATCCAGGGATTATAATAGAGTCTTTGAGATTAATTGACGCCTGGAGCCAACCTTAAATAAAGATCAAACCCTGGATTCCTGTTTCCACAGGAATGACGGAGTTGTGGGACAGTAGTGAGCCAGGCTGGGTTTTCCTGAATACTCAAGCAAACTTTTTTGCATTAAAAGCGCCCAAATCCTGTTTTTTCACGATCCTAAAATTATTTACTGAAACTACTCAAAATAAGCAAAATATCCGTTGACGACTGGGCGTGGCTGAGTATAATTCGCCGCCTGTTCAAGACGGATAGAACTCTCGGAGATGGCAGGCTTTCGCATTTATTGCAGTGGCCTTAAAATGCGATCTTTGGGGTGTTTTTGCGTCTGAATTGCTCTTTTACAATTTGGATCAAGTAATTTGTGTGGGCGCTCATATGGAGCACAGGTCACATTGGAAATAGATCTTAAGTCTTTGTAGTTTTTAAGACTTTTGGTCATATATCTAAGTCCCTTCGGGGACAACCCGCCCCTTCGGGGGCAACTTCAGCTATAAACTGGAGAGTTTGATCCTGGCTCAGATTGAACGCTGGATTGAACGCTGGCGGCATGCCTAACACATGCAAGTCGAACGGAAACGATGGAAGCTTGCTTCCAGGCGTCGAGTGGCGGACGGGTGAGTAACGCGTAGGAATCTGCCTAGTAGTGGGGGACAACTCGGAGAAATCCGAGCTAATACCGCATAATATCTACGGATGAAAGTGGAGGATCTTCGGACTTCACGCTATTAGAGGAGCCTGCGTTAGATTAGCTTGTTGGTGGGGTAAAGGCCTACCAAGGCGACGATCTATAGCTGGTTTGAGAGGACGATCAGCCACACTGGGACTGAGACACGGCCCAGACTCCTACGGGAGGCAGCAGTGGGGAATATTGGACAATGGGGGCAACCC
>QIGL01000090.1 GCA_003228915.1 Acidiferrobacteraceae bacterium | reverse complement strand
ACTGGAAAATGAAAACAATAAAAAAGTAGGGCAAAATCTCAAATACGACAAAAGCGTATTTGCCAATTATGGCATTAGCCTGCGCGGAATTGAATTCGACACCATGCTCGAGTCCTATGTGATTGACAGCACAGCGTCTCGCCACAATATGGACAGCCTGGCGCTTAAATATCTGGGGCATAACACCATTAAATTTGAGGACGTGGCCGGCAAGGGTAAAAAACAGCTCCAGTTCAACGAGATTGACCTTGCATTGGCTGGCCCTTATGGATGCCGATATTACCCTGCAATTACACGAACACCTGTGGCCCTTGCTGGAAAAACAGGCAAGTCTGAAAAAAGTATTCCACGACATTGAAATGCCGTTATTGTCCGTGTTGTCCCGCATGGAACGGAATGGCGTCAAGCTTGATGTCGATATGCTGCACACCCAAAGCAGTGAGCTGGCCCACAAAATGATCAAAATTGAACAACAGGCCCACGACCTTGCTGGCCAGACATTTAACCTGGCATCGCCAAAACAAATACAGGAAATCCTGTTTGATAAACTGGAACTGCCAATTCTTAAAAAAACCCCCAAGGGCCAGCCATCTACCGCCGAAGATGTGCTCCAGGAGCTGGCCCTGGATTACCCGTTGCCACAATTAATACTGGACCATCGGGGCATGAGTAAACTCAAGTCCACCTATACCGATAAACTGCCCGGCATGGTGTTTGCAAAAACCGGTCGTGTCCATACTTCTTACCACCAGGCCGTGGCGGCCACCGGCCGTTTGTCGTCCAGTGATCCCAACCTGCAAAATATCCCGGTGCGGACACCGGAGGGCAGGCGTATTCGCCAGGCCTTTATTCCGGAGCCCGGGTTCAAGATTTTATCAGCGGACTATTCCCAGATTGAGTTACGGATCATGGCCCATTTGTCCCAGGACAAGGGTCTGTGTCGTGCCTTTGAACGGGGCGAGGATGTACATCGGGCGACGGCCGCCGAGGTATTTTCAGTGGCGCCGGAACAAGTCAGCAATGATCAGCGTCGCCACGCCAAGGCCATCAACTTTGGCCTGATTTACGGCATGTCCGCCTTTGGCCTGGCCCGCCAAATCAAGGTCGATCGCAAGGCCGCCCAACAATATATTGACCGCTATTTTGAACGTTACCCCGGGGTAAAAGAGTATATGGAAAACACCCGCCAACAGGCCCACGATACCGGTTTTGTCGAGACGGTATTTGGGCGCCGTTTATATTTGCCGGAAATTAATTCCAGCAATCACCTGCGTCGCCAGTACGCCGAACGTACTGCTATTAATGCCCCCATGCAGGGCACCGCCGCCGACCTGATTAAAAAAGCCATGTTATCTATTGATGACTGGTTGCAAGCTAATAACAGCCCCGTGTCCATGATTATGCAAGTCCATGATGAGCTGGTATTTGAGGTGCCCGATAATGAAATCGAGGCCATATCAGAACTAGTGATTCAGCACATGATGGGGGTGGCTGAATTATCAGTGCCCCTGATAGTCGCAGTGGGCATTGGCGATAACTGGGACCAGGCCCACTAAATTAATAGTAACAGGGCCCCATCCCTAAACGGCCTATTTTGCCTATCTCTGGGTTGTACCATTTAGGTCACGGATGCCCCTATGCTGCGAATGCAGAGAGGCTTTAGGGCAGTGATCCAGGCAAAATATCCTCGTTTATGTGCGTGCACTATTTAAACTTTTATGAAAAAACCAGGTATTTCAAAAGGTTATCATGATTTTAAATATTGCTTAGAAGCATCTACAGACCTTAGGTGAAATAGCCCTGCAAATTTCAAAATCCGGTCTATACTTATTCTAAGGCGATTGGATGATCGCCCCACCTGCTCCTCCTCCCTGAGCAGGGACCCTGGACTTGTTTCAGGTATGCTTCATGCCCCGGATGCTATTCCCCTTGCGTCTGGGGCTTTTTTTGCCTGTTCTACCCCATCAACTGAATATATAGAACATAAAAAGAAACCGTATGGCAGGCCGAAGTGAGCCCTCGAAGCCCAACAGCTGTATATATCTGCGCTCGCCACGTTGGGCTTCATGCTTCACCCCAACCTACAAAAGCACGTCATTATCGGATCCCCTTACTTGAAAAAAGACCGTACCGTAGGTTGGTGCTGAGGCACGAAGCCCAACAGCACTACTATCATAACGTCACCCCAGCTGCGTTATGTAACGTCATCACCATCCGAAAATAACCAGTTTGCCAATACCTCCCGGGCCTGGTCTAAGCCAGTACCAGATTTAGAGGAAAAAAGCTGGGTGGTGACTTGCTGGTAGTCTTTTTGCAGCCTTTTTTCACACTGGTGCCAGGTGCTGTGGGCTTGTCCCCGGCTGAGTTTATCTGCCTTGGTCAGGAGCACGTGCACGGGCATATTGGCCTGGTGGCACCAGTCCAGCATCTGGAGATCCGAGTCCTTGAGGGGATGGCGGATATCGCTCATGAGTATCAGGCCATAAAGACTCTGGCGGGTAGTGAGATAAAGATTCAGGGCGTGTTGCCATTTTTGGATTATTTTCCGCGATACTTTGGCATAACCATAACCGGGCAAATCGATCAGGCGGTGGTCGTGATCGAGCTCAAAGACCACGATATGTTGGGTACGCCCCGGGGTTTTACTGGTGCGGGCCAGGGTTTTTTGGCCGCTGATCGCATTCAGGGCGCTGGACTTGCCTGCATTGGAACGCCCGGCAAAGGCCACTTCCAGGCCGGTATCAGTGGGCAATTTGGCAGGATCAGGCACACTGAGATGAAATTGGGCTTGTTGGAAAGGATTTGGCATGGTTTTTTGGTCTTTAGCTGACAATTATGGTTATTTATGTGAGAAAATTGACCCCGTCACTGCCGCTTGGTATATAGAGCGGCGCCGGACAAGAATACAAACCTGTTATTTTTGACCTTTAATTCTAGTGTAAGTTGAAATAAGCGGGCTGTGGAAACACTGGCTTCCAAGTGCCTAGTTTAACGGCTTCTGGTCAGAATCTGTTGATATATTTATAAGTATTACCCCTTGGAGGGAAGAAATGAGAAAGAGCATATTATTTTTCACTGGCATTAGCCTGATAAGTTGGGCCCTGTTTGCCACGCCTTCATTTGCCGCTGGCAGCGCCAAAGCCGGTAAAGCCAAGTCTGCCCAATGTGCTGCTTGCCACGGTGTTGATGGTAACAGCCCGAGCCCGGCTTTTCCCAAATTGGCGGGACAGAGTGCCGGATATATTACTAAGCAACTGACAGATTTTAAGACCGGCAGACGGGTGAATGGCATTATGGCAGGCCAGGCCGCTGGTTTAAGTAAAGCGGATATGGAAAACCTGGGCGAGTATTATTCGATCCAAAAACACACAAAAGGCGCGGCTAGCAACGCCAAGTTGGCAAAAAAAGGCGCCCGACTATACCGGGGCGGTAATGCCAAAACAGGCGTGTCAGCTTGTATGAGCTGCCATGGTCCCTCGGGTAAAGGTATTCCGCCTAAATACCCGGCCGTCTCAGGACAATATGCCGCCTATACCAGCGCCCAGTTAAAGTTATTTAAAGACAATATCCGTAAAAATGATGATGGGTTAATGGCCGGCATTGCTTTTCGTATGTCCCTGGATGAAATTCAAGCAGTATCCGAATATATGGCTGGTTTGTACTAGTCTGTACTCGCCCGGACTAATCCGGCAAAAACCAGGTTAGGCTGTGTAAAACAACAAATTGGGTGTGCACGTACAGCACACGCCACCTAAAATGTTGTTTTTTATACAGTTTTAAATAAAAACCGCCTCTCTGGTCATCCAGGAGGCGGTTTTTTTATGGGGTTTAAGCTTTAAAAAGACCAGCAAATTTGGCCAAATGTGACGCTCTGGGCGCGACATGCCGGCCTTGGTCAATCCAGTAAAATATGGCTTCTGGCCTAAAATAAACATAAAAACAATTACTTACTTGGAAATTTTTGAGAGTGGCACGACAATTGCTTTGTATTGTGACAGGTAAGAACAAACATCCAGGAGTCACTAAAATGCTTAGTCACATCGTTAACTTGGTCAGCAGCTACGAAACCAATAATGGTCAACGACCTAATGTGGTTTACATGAATGAAACCCATTACGGTTATTTGCGCGAAGAAATGCCCGGTGTTTGGGACCATAATGATGTGGTATCGGTACTGGGAATCGACATCGCCCTGTCCGATGAGGCCATTCGACCCAGTGTCGCTTCGGTGACTTATTGTTCTGAGAATATCCTGGTGAGCTAAACGAATTTGGGATTTAATTTAGACATTATTTAATGTTAAAGGCCGGGTTTTCCCGGCCTTTTTTATTTCGTATTTCAAGCCGCCTTTTGCCGCGCTTCCCACAGATCAAATTCTGCCTGCATTCTGGCCCACATTTCAGCGCTGGTACCGAGTACTTTTTCCAGGACTATAGCGAATTGGGGAGAAATACCACGCTTGCCATTGATAATTTCATTGATCTTCCTGTGCGAGCAAAGACATTTTTTTGCCAGTTGAGTTTGGTTTAGGCCCATTTCAGCCATGTAAATTTCGCGTAATACGACGCCGGGGTGTAATGGTTTTGTATTATTAATCATGGCCTTATCCTTTGTGATAATTCTCTATACAAACATCAGAAAACTCAGCATTTTTATATTTGAATGTGATACACCAAGGGAGCTCGATGGTTACGCTCCACATGCCTTTTCGATCACCCCGGAGCTTATGTAATCGTATATTGGGTGGCTGACCTTGAATTTTCAAGTCATCAAGCGTGGAGGAGTAATGCATAATCGTCATCAGTGCCTTTGCTCGTATCCATAAATGTTTTGGCAGCACTTTGGAGGTGTCCTTTCCCCAGACATCCCTGGCGACCTTGTTGCCAAAGCCAACGATCAATCCAATTCTCCTTAATTATTACAGTATACGGTATAGTGTAATAATACACAAGTTTTTTTATATTATCCTGTGTACGCAGGGGCACGTCCGTACTACTCAAGTTCCAAAAAGGATTTAGCCATGGCCCCAATGGTTGCCGAGATATCTTCATCACTGTGGGCGCTGGAGACAAAACCGGTCTCATAGGCCGATGGTGCCAGGTAAATGCCATGAGCCAGTAGTTGGTGGTAAAAAACCTTGAACCGGTCAACGTCACAAGCCATCACTTGCTTAAAGCTGGCGACTTTTTTCTCTGCAGTAAAAAAGAGCCCAAACATACCGCCCACCGCATTGGTGGTCAGGGGGATACCGGCCTTGTCTGCCGCAGCCTGGATACCTGCGACTAACGTATTGGTTTTTTCGGTCAATTTATCGAAGAACCCGGGTTTTGCGATCAAATCCAGGGTAACCAGTCCGGCGGTCATGGCAATGGGATTGCCCGAGAGGGTGCCCGCCTGGTAAACCGGCCCATCGGGGGCGATTTGATCCATGATATCGGCCCGGCCACCAAAAGCCCCCACGGGCATACCACCGCCAATCACTTTGCCCAGGGTCGTGAGATCCGGTTTTATATTGTAGTGAGCCTGGGCACCACCAAGGGCGACCCGGAAACCGGTCATGACTTCATCAAATATCAAAACACTGCCATGTTCGTCACAGAGTTTGCGCAGGCCTTCCAGGAATCCGGCTACGGGCGGGATGCAGTTCATATTGCCGGCCACCGGTTCAACGATAATGCAGGCGATTTCATTGCCTAGTTCTGAAAAGGTTGCCTCGACAGAAGTGAGATTATTATATTCCAGTGTCAGGGTATGGGCGGCCAAGTCTGCGGGTACCCCGGGTGAGGTGGGCACGCCCAGGGTTAAAGCACCGGAACCGGCCTTGACCAAAAGTGAGTCTCCGTGGCCGTGATAACAGCCCTCAAATTTAATAATTTTATCACGTCCGGTAAAACCCCGGGCTAGCCTGATGGCGCTCATGGTGGCTTCTGTGCCCGAGCTGACCATGCGTACTTTTTCGATTGAGGGCACCAGTTGGTTAACCCGGTCAGCCATTTTAATTTCAATTTCTGTCGGCGCCCCGAAACTCAGGCCCTTTTCCGCGGCCTTGATGACGGCTGCAATAACCTCGGGATGGGCGTGGCCCAGAATCATGGGTCCCCATGAGCCCACGTAATCAATAT
>QIGL01000048.1 GCA_003228915.1 Acidiferrobacteraceae bacterium | reverse complement strand
GCGCCGGCAATATGGAACAACTACTCAAGTTTGCCGATGACATGCCGGCTGCTGATGTCCAGCTTTATTACCAGATTGCCTTGCATGGCAAGAGAGATTTACCCCTGGCCCCGGATCCTCGCACGGGTCTTGAGATGATGGCGTTGCGTTTGTTGACCTTTCAGCCAGTTGCCGAAGGTCAGGCGGTCACAAATCAATCACCACCAAAGGCGGCACCAAAGTCTGCACCAACTGAACAGCCGGCCAGTAAAACAACAGCGCCGGCGATGACTACAAGTACAGAAACAAAAACCCATGAGACAAATACATCGGCACCCGATGTAACGAGCACAAACAGTGTAACAGCGGATGATTTCAAAAATATTACCCTTGATTCACCGTGGCCAGATATTATTAATGCGCTTGCTTTGTCGCCCCTGGTCAAGCAGTTGTGTAGTAATGCCGCCATGCAAACAGACAGTGATCATGATGTCTCACTGATACTTGATGAGAGTCATGGCCAATTGTTAAACAAGGATCGTGAGCTGGAATTAAAAAAAGCAATGGAGTTGTTGTGGGATAAAACAATAAAATTAAAAATTGAATTAGGCAAGCCCACTAACGACACACCGGCGGCAGAAAAGAAAAAAGAACTCGACTCAAAACAGCAGGCCGCGGAAGCGGCGATTAACAAGGATTCAAATATACAGGCGCTCCAGGAGAGTTTTGGTGCCACCATTAAACCTGGCTCGGTCAGATCCAGAGTGTAACGACGAGGTATAAAGATGAAAGGCGGAATCGGTAAAATGATGCAACAGGCGCAGAAGATGCAGGAAAATATGCAAAAGGCGCAGGAGGAGTTGGCCAATATTGAAGTGACCGGCTCGGCGGGTGGTGACATGGTTTCGGTGACCATGACTTGTCGCCACGACATTCGTAAGGTCCACCTTGATGCTTCGTTGATGGAAGATGACAAGGAAGTGCTGGAAGATTTAATTGCCGCGGCAGTTAACGATGCGGTCAGGAAAGTTGAAAAAACCAGCCAGGAAAAAATGTCGGGACTGACAGCGGGTTTTAATATCCCCGGTTTGAATTTACCTTTCTAGATAATTCGTGGCTGAATCGAAAGCAATCGTAAAGTTAATTGAGGCCTTAAGCCATTTGCCCGGCGTTGGCCCCAAGAGCGCCCGGCGTATGACGTATTTTTTACTGGAACGTGATCGCGAGGGCGCCCGGGATATTTCCGTTGCCATTACCGAGGCCATTGAGAAAGTCGGTCACTGCCAGCAATGCAATAATCTGACCGAGTACGATATTTGCGAAATATGCAGTTCCAAAAGCCGTGACAGCAAAAAATTATGCATTGTCGAAACACCGGCAGAATTACAATCCATCGAGCAAGCAAGCATTTTTCGTGGTTTATATTTTGTACTCATGGGCCACCTTTCGCCCCTGGATGGTATTGGCCCGGAAGAGCTGGGCATCGACAAGCTGGAGGTCTTACTCGACAACGGTGAGGTGGACGAGGTGGTGCTGGCGACCAACCTGACTGTTGAGGGCGAGGCCACTGCCCACTATATAAGTGAGCTGGTGCGCAAGAAGGGCATCCTGGCAACCCGTATCGCCCACGGCGTGCCCGTTGGCGGTGAGCTTGAATACATCGACCGCAATACCCTTACCGAGGCCTTTACGGGCAGACGGCAAATGTAAACTATTACTTAACCCAAAAGCCGGCTTGTAACGTTTAAGTGATAGATATCAACGAAACCGATGAGCAGCTTATGCTTGCCTACCAGAACGGCAATGGATCAGCCTTTGATCTCCTCTACCAGCGTCACAAGGCGCCACTGTACCGGTATTTTTTGCGCCAGTCTGTCGACCAGGCCAGTGCCGAAGAGTTGTACCAGGAGGTCTGGCTGAGTCTTATTCGGGCCAGTAGCCGATATCAGGTCACCGCCAAATTCACCACCTATCTTTATCATTTGGCCCACAACAAGCTCATTGACCATTATAGAAAAAACAAAAAATTTAAAAACAGCTATCAACAGACCGACGACGATAATAATAACAATGGCGACAATGAGGTAAACAGGCTACCGGCAAGCGAATCCGATGAGCCGCCTTACCAGTTACAAGAAAATATTTTATTGGACAGGTTAAAGTCGATATTAGAAGATTTACCGGCAGCCCAGAGAGAGGCTTTTTTATTAAAAGAAGAGGGTGGTTTGAGCGTGGCAGAAATCGCCGAGGTGTGCCAGGTAAATACAGAAACCGCCAAGAGTCGTATTCGCTACGCCGTGGCCAGGATCAAGCAGGGTCTTGTAGCTGCTGAGGATGAGGGCTGATGAAAAAGACTGGAAATAATGGCAACGCTAACAATGGAAGCGATGACAAAAACCTGTCGGCGCTTTATGGCAAACTTTCGACGGAAATGCCTGCGAGTAAACTGGATGATGCAATTTTATCGGCAGCGCATCAAAATATAAAACCCGGCAAACTAATAAAAATTAGTACCAGTCCATTTTCATCAAACTGGGCAGTGCCTTTGTCATTGGCGGCAACGGTTGTATTAAGTGTCAGTATCATTTTAACAATACCTGACGCTGATATTCAAAACCAGTCTGAGTTGCAAATGCGACAACTTGATAAAGCAATACCTGAAGCGATTGAAGCTGAAAAACCTGCACAAATGAATCAGGCCATACAATTAAAGCCCGCAGCAGATCGTAAGCAGGCAGGCGTTCAGTCACTAGAAGCCAAAGAAGAAAAAAGAGGGCCACAATTACTTAGAAAAGAATCGGCAAAACAAAAACCGGCCATGGCACCAGCAGAAAGGTCGGCGCCTGCCAGTGTCGCACCTTTAAGGTCGCTGGAAGAAGCCGATACCGCGACAACATTAACAAACCAGCCTGATGTTGCCCCGGCCAGTACCCGGGAAGTAAACAGGGCGCGATCTGTGACACCGAAAAAAGCAGCTAAAAAGAATAAAATAAAAACCATGGCTACTGAGCGCCCGGCAAAAACAAAAAAGACTTTCGCCAATATCAGTAAAGTCGTACCGGGATTAAACAAGCAAACGGTTTTTGAATTACTTGGCGAGCCGGATAAAAAAACGGAGACTAGTTGGTTGTACCGGATTGTCGAGAACAGTCAAGCGCAGAATTACACGATTACATTTGAAAATAACCAGGTGATGACGGTGGAGATGATCGCGCCAGCCTTAAAGCAGTAGGTCCTCAATTTTGGCGGCGCAAATAAAATCGTTGGCCGACAATCCACCAATGGCATGAGTGCTGTAGGTTACCTGGCATTTATTGTAGCTAACAAGCAGGTCGGGGTGGTGGTCTTCCCGGTGGGCGATCCAGGCAACGCTGTTAACAAAGGCCATAGTTTCGTAATAATTGGCAAACTTGAAGGTCCTGCTAATTTCTTTTGCTGCATCATTGAGCAACCAGTCATTGACCTGGGACATCATTAACGCGGTTTCTTTTTTATCGAGGGGCTGGGCGTCACCTTCACAGGCAACACAGTGTTTTTTTGATAAGTCAGACTTGTTTGTTTCAGACATGATCGGCCCTGGCGTGGTTAGTTTTGAAATTCGTAATAATGATGATTTAAAAATGCCGTAACATCTTGTAATTGTTTGCGCGAAAAACTTATCCCTGTTTGCTGAGCACAGGCTTTAACCCTGCCAACCAGCCCTTCGTATGAGTGTACTTTTTTGAGTTTACGGGTGTAAACACTATTGTTATGACATTTCATGCAATATTTTTGGTGGAGCTTGTTGCCTGCTTTGATATCACCCAGTGTCATATTGGCATCACTTGCGGCAAACACTGATATGGACATACTGGCACTACCAAATAGTATTGTCATAAATAAAGCCAGAGTTAGTTTATTTTTCCTTGTGAACATACTCATTTCCAGAATATTTATTATTATAAAAAATTAATGGCGCTATTTAATGGATTGCAGGTGGGCAATTCTAATGGGTGCCGGCGGATGTGAATCATAAAAAACAGAATGTAATTTGTCTGGCGTTAAGGTCGCTGCATTTTCCTTGTACATTTTTACCAAAGCATTGACCAGGTCATCGGCGTTGGAAGTTTGGGCCGCGAATTCATCGGCCTCAAACTCGTGTTTACGGGAAAACCAGGAAGTTAACGGGCTCAGAAAAAAAGTAAACACGGAGCCGACCAACATGAACAAGACCAGCGCCATGTAAGTTGAACTGCTGCTGGCCCCGAGTCCGGTGAAAAACCATGACTGCTGCATCAACCATCCCAGGATGTATAACCCCAGCAGGCTGGTACTGAAAATATAAACCATGCGTTTAATGACATGCTTGCGTTTGAAATGACCCAGCTCGTGGGCTAGCACTGCTTCCATCTCGGCATCACTGAGTGTTTCCAGCAAGGTGTCGAAGAATACAATTCTTTTATTTTTACCGAAGCCGGTAAAGTAAGCATTGCCATGGGCGCTTCTCTTGGAACCGTCCATGACAAAAATGCCGCGACTTTTAAATCCTGTGCGCTTTAATAAAGACTGAATCCGGTCCCGGGTGGCGCCATCTTCCAGGGGACGGAATTTATTAAATAGCGGGGCAATAAAAGCCGGGTAGGCCCATAACATGAGCAGGCTAAAACCGGTCCAGAGCAGCCAAACGTAAATCCACCAATAGCTGCCCATTTTTTCCATGATCCACAGAATTGCCGCCAGTAAGGGGGTGCCGATGATCAGCATCAGCAACAGACCTTTCGCCATATCTGAAATAAACGTCGCCGGCGTGGTTTTATTAAATCCGAATCGTGCTTCCAGCCTGAATGTTTGGTAGATAGACATGGGCAAATCTATGACACTGGAGATGATCATGATCCCAAGTATGAAAAGGGTGCCGGTAACGACTGCGTCGAATTCCCACGTAATGACCAGTGTATTCATCGCCTCAAGGCCTCCGCCCAGGGTCCAGCCAAGTAGAATGAAAGCGCCGAGCAGGGTTTCAATGATTCCCAGCCGGGTCTTGGCGGCTGTATAATCAGCCGCTTTCTGATGGTCAGCCAGGGAGATATTACCCTCAAATGCCTGCGGTACGGTGGGGCGGTACTTCAGTACATTCAGTATGTGGCGGCGAGCCAGCCAGATTTGTGTGGCTACCATTGCCACCAGGAAAAAAAGAAACAGGACGGTCAAGCTATTCATGAGTTACAAATGTTATGATTGGTTGAGCACGTATATTATCGAATTTTTGGAGCCAAGGCATGTCGTTAGATAAAAAAAATTTAATATGGATAGACCTTGAAATGACAGGGTTGTTTCCGGCCACCGATGTCATCATTGAGGTGGCGACCATTATTACCAATAGTAATCTCGAGATCCTGGAAGAAGGACCCGTGATTGCCGTCCATCAGTCTGATACCGTGATGGCGGGTATGGATGAATGGAATACCCGTACCCATGGCAAGAATGGACTGACGGACCGGGTAAAAACCTCGACCACCAATGAGGCCGAGGCCGAACGCCAAACAATCGAATTTCTCGAGAAGTACGTACCCAAGGGTACCTCGCCAATGTGTGGCAACAGTATTTGCCAGGATCGACGTTTTCTGGCCAGGTTAATGCCGGACATGGAGACCTATTTTCACTACCGGAACCTTGATGTCAGCTCGGTTAAGGAGCTGGCAGCGCGTTGGCGGCCGGATTTACTGCCTGGTTTCAAGAAAAAGAATACCCACAAGGCCCTTGACGATATTCGTGAATCAATCGATGAATTAATATATTTTCGCGAGCACTTTTTAAAAACGGAAAAAGAGAGTTAGCTGCCGTTCCCCGTTTGTCATTCCGGACTTGATGACGTACAGGCAAGGATTGTTCCAGACAATCCTATTGCATTCCCTCCATCAATGGAGGTCAGATGTACTAATACTGCGGAGGCCAGGGATGACCTGAGCGAAGCGAGGAAATGCTGAATGAAACCCGAAGGGGTTCTACAGTAGGCCGAGAGCAGTGCCACGG
>QIGL01000072.1 GCA_003228915.1 Acidiferrobacteraceae bacterium | reverse complement strand
TGCGATATCCTCAAATATTTGCAACAAAGGCTATAGAAAGAAAACTAAATGAAGGGCTAAGAAAAGGAATTATCTGGCATACACAGGGCAGTGGTAAAACAGCACTGGCCTATTACAACGTCAGATTTTTAACTGACTATTTCCAGCAGAAAGGAATTGTTTCAAAGTTTTATTTTATCGTAGACAGGCTTGATTTACTCACACAGTCGCAGAAGGAATTTACCAGCCGAGGGCTTTCTGTACACATTATAAATTCTCGTGACGAGTTTGCTAAAGACATCAAAATAACCGGGGTGATTCATAACGACACAGGGAAATCGGAAATTACTGTGTCAATATCCAGAAATTTAAGGATGACCCTGATGTTGTGCAAACCAAAGACTACAACATTGGTATTCAGCGTATCTATTTTCTCGATGAAGTACATCGTAGCTACAATCCCAAAGGCAGTTTTCTAGCTAATCTTAGTCAGTCAGATACCAATGCAATAAAAATTGGGCTTACAGGCACGCCACTACTCGGTGATGATTTCAATTCCAGAACACTTTTTGGTAATTATATTCACAAATATTACTACAACGCCTCCATTGCAGATGGATACACGCTGCGACTGATCCGTGAAGAAATTGCAACCAATTACAGGATGGTTCTGCAAAAGGCACTAGAAGAAGTTGAAGTACAAGTAGGTGATGTTGATCGCAAGCACGTTTATTCACACGCCAGCTTTGTCGAACCGATGCTTGATTATATCGTCACAGACTTTGAAAAAAGTCGAGGTGCCATGGATGATGCCACCATAGGTGGCATGGTGATATGTGACAGTGCGGACCAGGCCAGACAGATGTACAAAATATTTACAACAAAGCACGTTGTTAAAAGCAACGCCTTCGTTGAAGATAATGAAGAGTATTATGAGCTTCCAAGAGTAGCGGATGATAAAGAGAGTTACCTTAATCAGAAAAAACGTGAGAAAAAAGTGAAATCCGCAGCATTGATCCTGCACGATAATGGTACAAAAAGTGATCGTAACGACTGGGTGGAAGATTTTAAAAATGGAAAGATCGACTTTCTGTTTGTCTACAATATGTTGCTGACGGGTTTTGATGCCAAACGTCTTAAAAAGCTTTATCTTGGCCGGGTTATCCGAAAACACAACCTGCTCCAGGCCCTTACACGTGTTAATCGCCCCTATAAAGACTTTCGTTATGGTTATGTCGTGGACTTTGCTGATATTAGCGCCGAGTTCAAGGAAACAAATGAAGCCTATATGAAAGAGCTGCAGTTAGAGCTTGGCGATGAAATGGAGCACTATTCAAATCTGTTCAAGTCGCAGGATGAAATTAAAGAAGAAATAGAACAGATTAAAAATGTATTGTTTCGTTTTGATATTGAAAATGCAGAAATTTTCTCCCAACAGATCAGTGAAATACAAGACCGTGAAGCCGTATTAACGCTTAAAAAAGTCTTGAGCAATGCAAAAAGCCTGTATAACCTGATTCGCCTGCAGGGTAATTATGAATTACTGGAAAATCTAGATTTCCAAAAGCTTAACAAGCTTTATATAGAGACCAGCAATCATCTGAATCTGCTGAACCTGAATAACAGTTTGGAGCATGGCACGGCCACGGCAAGCCTGCTTAACGAAGCACTGGAAGAGGTGATTTTTAAATTTACCAAGGTTGGTGAAGCCGAGCTGATTCTGGCGGATAAACTGAAAAATACCTTGCGGCAAACTCGAGAAGCCCTGGCAGGTAATTTTGACCAGCAAGACCCAAAGTTTGCCTCGCTGAAAGAAGAACTAGAGCGTCTGTTCAAAAAGAAAAAGCTCAGTGAAGTGACTCAGGATGAAATGAATAAGAACATTGATACCCTTAAGCAAATTCATGAACGTGCCAAAGAGCTAAATCGGAAGAATAGTCAGTTAAAGCAAAAATATCTGGGTGATGCTAAATACACACGCATACATAAACGCTTGCTTGAGAAAGGCGGCATGTCAGGTCTAGAGCAAAATATTTATGAAGCGCTGACAGGGGTTAAGCAGCTGGCGGATGACCAGGTTATACAAAATAGCCAATTACTGGAAAATGAAAGCTACTTCGAAAATATGATGATGCCCCATGTTATTGGGCAATTCATGAAACAGAAGTCTATAAGTCTCAACCCGGAGTTTTCAAAATACATTAACAAGCTCGTGGTTGCAGAATATTTAAATGAATTTATGACTGGATCACAAAAGGGATCATGCACGTGGTAGAACTCGAGTTTCAACAAAAAACAAAAGAATTAATCGATAGCCTCAAGAGTATTTGTGCCAACTATGGTCTGGGTAACGACGGGAATGAATTTAAGATCATTACCCAGGTCTTTCTGTATAAATTTCTAAACGACAAATTCGCCTTTGTAGCCAAAAAGCTGGATAAAAATATCGCCAAAGCGGAAAAATGGGAAGATGCTCTCGCCGCAATGAATAAGGGCGATCTGGAAATGCTGCAACTGCAAATGGGGGCAGATACTGCACGTTTAAAACCGGCACATTTTATTAGCTATTTATTCAGTCAGCAGAACCAGCCCGACTTTGCCAAATTGTTTGACGATACCCTGCGTGATATCGCCATCAGTAATAACGATGTATTTGCGGTAAAAACTGATGGCGGCGCAAAGGTGGTGCTGTTTGATCGCCTCAGTGAATACATTTCCGACCCGTCAAAACGCGATGATTTTTGCCGCGCAATTATCAACAAGCTGGTGGAATTCAGTTTTGAACGTATCTTTACCCAGAAATACGATTTCTACGCCACCATTTTTGAATACCTGATTAAAGACTACAACAGTAACAGTGGCGGCAAGTACGCAGAGTATTACACACCCCATGCAGTCGCCCGCATTATGGCGGCGATACTGGTGCCCAAAGAGCAGCAAGGAAAAATTAAAAATGTCAGTTGTTATGATCCCTCAGCAGGTTCCGGCACACTATTAATGAATGTCGCTCATGCTATTGGCGAAAATCGATGCAGTATTTACACGCAGGATATTTCCCAGAAATCCTCAAACCTGCTGCGTCTGAACCTGATTTTGAATAACCTGGTGCATTCCATCCCCAATGTGATTCAGGGCAATACTATGCTGCATCCCTATCACAAGGATGGCAAGGCTTTAAAACAGTTTGATTTTATTGTTTCGAATCCGCCATTTAAAATGGATTTTAGTGATTTTCGTGATGACCTCGACAGCAAGGAAAACAAAGATCGTTTTTTTGCAGGAATTCCAAAAGTGCCGGCCAAAGTTAAAGATAAAATGGCCATCTACCAGCTATTCCTACAGCACATTATTCATTCATTAAAGCCTGGTGGTAAGGCAGCGGTTGTAGTGCCTACTGGATTTATCACCGCCCAATCTGGTATTGAAAAGAAAATACGTCAGAAACTGGTGGACAATAAAATGCTCGCCGGTGTGGTCTCCATGCCAAGCAACATTTTCGCCACCACCGGTACCAATGTTTCTATCTTATTTATCGACGACAGCAATAAGGGTGATGTGGTGCTGGTGGATGCTTCCAATCTGGGTCAAAAAATCAAGGATGGGAAAAACCAGAAAACCGTACTGAGCATGAAAGAAGAACAACGCATTATTGATGTGTTTAATAACAAGCAGGCGGAAGATGATTTTTCAACCACCGTGAGTTATGACGATATTGCTAATAAAAATTACTCGCTCAGTGCTGGGCAGTATTTTGAAGTAAAAATTGAATATGTGGATATAACGCCAGAAGATTTTACCGAAAAAATGAAAGGCTTTACCGATAATCTGGAGGATTTATTCAAAGAGTCACATAAACTGGAGAAAGATATAAGAAAGCGGATGGCGGGGTTGAAGTATGAGTGAACTAAATACTTATAAGTTTTCATCTTTGTATAAAATTAGTTCTGGAATATCCTCTAAGCCAATACAAGCAGGTCATGGAGCACCGTTCTTGTCCTTTTCTACAGTTTTTAATAATTATTTTTTACCAGAAGTCTTGCCTGATTTAATGGATACATCTGAAAATGAGCAAGAAAAGTACTCTGTAAAAGAGGGCGATATATTTTTGACAAGAACAAGTGAGGTTGTAGATGAGTTGGCTATAAGTTCTGTAGCTATAAAAGATTACTCAAATGCTACTTTTAGTGGATTTCTGAAACGAGTTAGGCCAACGCAAAGTGATAAGTCTTATGCGAAGTACATGGCATTTTATCTCAGAAGCCCGTTATTTCGAAAGACGATGACAAATAATGCTGTAATGACATTGCGAGCAAGTTTGAATGAAAATATTTTTTCCTATTTGGATTTAATATTGCCGAATTATGATGATCAAGTAAAAGTAGGAGATTTGCTATATCTTCTAAATCAGAAAATTGAAATTAATAACCGTATCAACTCCGAACTGGAAGCCATGGCAAAAACCCTATACGACTACTGGTTTGTGCAATTCGACTTCCCCGATGCCAATGGCAAGCCCTACAAAACCTCCGGTGGGGAAATGGTCTACAACCCCACCTTAAAACGCGAAATTCCTGGGGGTTGGGAAGTTAATGTTTTAGCAGACTGGATTAAAAAAGACAAAACGGGAGATTGGGGCAAAGTATCAAAAGAAGGCAATTACACTTTGCAGGTTGACTGTATTCGCGGTGCTGATATTAATGGTTTGAATGGTACTGGAAAGATAGGTACACCTAATCGGTTTATTCTAAGTAAAAATAAAGAAAAACTTTTATCGCCATTTGATTTGGTAATAGAAATATCAGGTGGTAGCCCAGTACAGTCAACAGGTCGTATGGCATACCTTACACAAGAAACTTTTGAACGATTTAATCACCCCCTCATCTGTTCAAATTTTTGTAAGGCCATTTCGCTATTTGATAATCAGTATTTCTACAATTTTGTATACCAGTGGAAAGCTATTTATGACAATGGAATTCTTTTTGGTTGGGAAGGTAAGACAAGCGGCATTAAGAATCTACTTTTCGATGCCTTTGTTACCAAACATCATGTTGGCTTGCCGCCAGAGGCATTAGCTAGGAGTTTTTATAAATTTGTAGAGCCACTGCAAAAAAAGAAACAATATCTACTTAACGAAAATTCTGAGCTTATGTCTCTGCGCGACTGGCTCCTCCCCATGCTAATGAATGGCCAGGTCACGGTAAAAAATAATGAAGGATAGGTCAGCTGTGGATATTGCAGATAAGCTTGATCAACTACTCGCTCTTTCAGGTGAAAACGAGGTTGTTGAGTTTAAAGAGGCCAAAAACAATTTTCATTTTGAGAAATTGGGAAAGTATTTTTCTGCCCTGAGCAATGAGGCAAACTTAAAGAATCAGTCCAGTGCCTGGTTGGTGTTCGGTGTTAACAATAGCCATAAGGTCGTCGGTACACAGTATCGGCCAGATATTAATAATTTGAATTCGCTAAAGGGTGAAATCGCTAAACAAACTACACCGCGACTGACATATATTGAGATACATCTATTTGAACATAAAAATGGGCGAGTGATTTTATTTGAAATACCGGCTGCACCATTAGGGATGCCCGTTGCTTTTAAAGGGCATTATTATGGCCGAGATGGTGAAGAGCTGGGGCCATTGAATATTGGTGAAATAGAACATATTCGACAGCAAACCACCATGAAGGATTGGAGCGCGGAAATTTGCGTTGGTGCAACATTAGAAGATTTATCTGAAGTAGCTATTGCTTTAGCGCGGCAGGAATACACCGCCAAGCATTCAAAAATCAAACATGAGATAGAAAGCTGGGATAACCTGACCTTCCTTAACAAGGCAAAGTTAACGATTAAGGGCCAGATTACCCGTACCGCTATTTTGTTACTGGGTAAGCCTGAGTCAACTCATTGGCTTAACCCTGCTAGTGCAACCATAAGCTGGATTCTTAAAGATAAGGATGGTTTGGAAAAGGATTATGAACATTTTTCTTCGCCGTTGTTAACGAGTGCTCAGATGGTATTCAATAAAGTTCGTAATTTGAAATATCGTTATATGAAGGAAGGGACTTTGTTTCCTGAAGAAATAGATCAGTATGACCCTTATATCATTCGTGAGGCATTGAATAATGCGATTGCTCATCAGGACTATGAATTAGCCGGTAAAATAACCGTAGTTGAATATGAGGATGGGCGGCTTTGCTTTAGCAACCCGGGGGCGTTTATTCCTGTTTCTGTTGAGTAGGTCATTCAGGCCGATGCGCCTGAGACTCGTTACCGAAATCGCTTTTTGACAGATGCCATGGTGAATCTCAACATGATAGATACTATAGGCAGCGGTATTCGTAAAATGTTCATGATCCAGAAAAACCGATTTTTCCCGCTGCCTGAGTATGATATTCAACCAAACAAGGTGCAGGTGACAATCACCGGTTATGTTCTCGATATCAATTATGCACGCAAACTGGCTGAAATACCCGATATGAAGCTGGAAGATATTATGTTGCTTGATCGAGTGCAGAA
>QIGL01000018.1 GCA_003228915.1 Acidiferrobacteraceae bacterium | reverse complement strand
CTACAGTGGGCGGGAATGCAATAGGATTGTCTGGAACAATCCTTGCCATGGAGTCGTCCACTACGGTCGAGATGACAATTGGTCGGAGCTTACTTAGTGTTATAACCGGATCATCTCGAACCGGGTCGATCTGACTTGTACTGATTCGACCATGATTCAACATGGCCCCAGGCTATAGCAGCTGGCAAAAACTCACAGCTTCCGGGCCCGGGCATAAGCGGCTTCCGATATTGAATTCCAGGCATCGTTACCTGACCGGAACGCCTCATAGGCGTCATGGACTTTTTTGAATTGCTTATCTTTGGCTGAGAGCTCATTCAGAGTGGTGGTGGTGTATTGATGTAATGTCTTGATAACCTCAGCCGGAAATTCTCTTGTCTTGACTTTGTATTTGGTTTCCAGGGTACGCAAGGCTTCCAGGTTTTTAGCCTCGAATTCAGACAGCATTAGCAAGTTACTGGCAGTGGCCGACGTTTTTACAATTAATTGTAAATCTCTCGGCAGGGATGCCCAGGCCTTGCTGTTGATAATTAATTCCAGGGTTGGGCCTGGCTCATGCCAGCCCGGGTAATAATAATATTTTGCTGCACGGTAGAGGCCAAGCCGAAGATCGTGATAGGGGCCAACCCATTCCGTCGCATCTATTGTGCCTCGTTCCAGTGCGGTATAAATTTCTCCGCCAGCCATGAGTACCGGGTTAACGCCAGCCTTGGCCATGACTTTTCCACCGAGACCGGGGATGCGCATCTTCAGGCCTTTAAGGTCAGAAATCTTTTCAATTTTTTTACGAAACCAGCCGCCCATCTGGACACCGGTATTGCCCATTGGAAAGGGAGTCAGGCCAAAAGGCTTGTATATTTCACGCCAGAGCTCCAGGCCACCACCATAATAAAACCAGGCGTTCATGCCTTGAGCATTCATACCAAAAGGCACGGCGGTGAAAAATTGTGCTGCCGGTACTTTTCCGGCCCAGTAATATGCCGCACCATGACCCATTTGTACGGTGCCTTGGGAAACCGCGTCAAACGTTTGCAATGGCGGGATTAACTGGCCGCCAGCAAAAACCTGGATGATCAGTCGGCCATCACTAATTTTTTTAATTTCTTTGGCAAAACGTTGAACGCCTTCCTGAAAAATGGGGAAGTTAGGTGGCCAGGTAGTGACCAGTTTCCACATAAAGCGTTTTTTTGCGGCATGGGCTGGTCTGGCCAGAGTGCCGGCAGTCAGGGCG
Source organism: Acidiferrobacteraceae bacterium (assembly GCA_003228915.1). Classification (GTDB taxonomy): domain Bacteria; phylum Pseudomonadota; class Gammaproteobacteria; order Acidiferrobacterales; family SZUA-150; genus SZUA-150. The sequence goes on along the minus strand of QIGL01000018.1, from coordinate 4,958 downwards.
CCGGTAGTCAGGGCAGCACCAGCAATATTCTTGATGAATTTGCGGCGCGACATGGTTTTTCTCTCCTCGACGAATTACTGTAGCTCTGCTTTTATATTTAGAACCATTCTGAACTATTTTTATAGGGCCAGTGTACTGGATTTGGCCTGTTCGGGCGAGAGAAATGAAATGACTAGAAGGGATCCCTGAAAGGGGCCTTTGCACGGATCGGATTTTCTTTGGCTATATATCTTTTTCAGGCAAGGCAAAAATCAGCGAGAAAGCGGAGTTTAAGGTCAGGATGACCTTATGTCGCGTAGTCCAGGGATGGACAGGAGCGACTAACGCAGTATTGGAAGAAAAGACTTACGTGCAAAGTTTACTGATAATAAGTGAGCTTGTAACCACAGTAGACACTGTTAATGACAACTGGCAACAAGGCGGTGCCGATTAAAAGAAATCCGGCAAAACCAATCAGGCTGGCAGTAGAAAATAAAAAACTCCAGATCATCAGTGGCGTTAATGTCGCCAGGTAAAGTGCGAATAACCCTAATGAATTGACAAGTATGCCACGAAAACTTTTCATCACCGCAGTCGGTAACATGATGTCATCCAGTATTATCATTGGAACCGCGTATAAAACCCACATGCCAATAAAATAATACAAACTCAATACAGCAAACTTTGCCAGCACGACTCTTGCAGCCAGGGCCAGTGACAAATCAGTGACTGCAGCCAGCGAAGGAAACATGGGTCCCGCAATCAGGTGGCCAATAATCTGAATTATAATAGTACTAACAGCGAGAAAAGCGCCGAGAATCAGGAGCGGTACAATATTTTCCTGGACTTTCATTGCCCCGTAAAGCGTATTTTCCAGGCGTGATAAAAAGTTGTTCGACTTACTTTTTTTACGGCGGCGTTTTTGCTTGTCAGGGGATGCCAGCCAGAGCAGCGAACTGGCGAGCACAATGGGTGCGATAAACATGATCAGCACTTCGCCAATAATCGGGATCATGCCAATTGTCATTGCCACGAGCATAAAACAAAGTGCGGTCACCAGCCAAAGCAAAGGGTGTTTATTGAAAAATCGCCATCCACATGAAGGCCACTTCCAGAGCTGCTGAAATGTATGTTTGCGGTATTTTACTTCAGGTTCTTTTCCCATAAAAAATCACTATCCAGTTTGTGAATCAGGAATCTTGTATAAAAATATCGGACTACTTTATATCATTTATCCAGCGCTATCACTGGTTGCAGCAAAATTATTTCATGTGGCCTGTACGGCCAGTAATGAGGCATCTGCCAGCTTACGGTGATGTATCAGAATATTCTTTAGCACATCGGGGTCATGGGTATGAGTCATCTCGCCCGGTCTTGGAAAGTGTTTGTCGTACAGGCGCGACAGCCAGAATCTAAGAGCCGCCGCCCTGAGCATGACTGGCCAGGCCTCGGTTTCATCCTGTGCGAGCGGCCTTGTTTGCATATAGGCACTAGTCATCGCGCTAGTTAGTTCGGTATCCAGCGACAGATCTTTATTCACGCACCAGTCGTTAACCGCTATCGCCAGATCAAATAAAAGCACATCCGTGCAAGCGTAATAAAAATCGATCAGGCCGCCGAGTGCGTCATCGGTAAACAAAACATTATCCCGGAATAAATCGGCATGGATAATACCCCGGGGCAAGTGTGAGAAGCGAAACTGTTTTTGAAATTCAAGCTCGTTTTTCAGTAATTCCTGATCGGTATCAGTTATGTGGCCGTCGAGTGCTTTGGCGGTTTCATGCCACCAGTGAGGGCCGCGGGGATTAGCGCGCGCCTGTGGGAACTGTTGGCCTGCGTTATGGAGGTTTGCCAGCACTTGGCCAACAGCCTGGCAATGAACGACCCGGGGTTGCTCAAGGGAAGTGCCAGCAAGCTTTGCTACCAGGGCTGCCGGTTTGCCCTTTAACTCTCCCAGGTAGGCGCCCGAGCTATCGGCTTTTGGATGTGCGCAGGGAATTTCATGTTCAGACAGGAACGCCGTCAGGTCGAGAAAAAATGGCAGCTCTTCTTTTGTGTGATGTTCAAAAATAGTTAAAACAAATTTACCGGTGCTTGTATTAACAAAATAATTTGTATTTTCAATGCCTGACTGGATGCCCTCATAATCACTAAGCTGTCCGGCCTGGTAATTTGACAAAAAAGATTCGAGCTCTGCTCGCTCAATGCGCGTGTAAACTGACATAAGGCGTTAGAACTGTTCGCTTAACCAGGTTGGAATAACAGCTTTATGGGTCAGTTCACTGCGCACAAAAATACCATCACCCTGAAGATCAACAAGATAATAGGGTTTGCCGCCCCTGGGTGTAATTTTTATCATGTAAAGAATCCCGCCGGCACGATATTCAGCCCTGGTTTCTGATTTTTTTGGAATAATGGTTATTTCTGTCTTCAGGCGATTTTTCTTTTTGTTTATTGTGGCGGTTGATTTTCCTGTTTGCCCAACTTCCGGGACAGACATGGGTGCTGGTGCCGGTACTGACTTTTGTTCTGTGATTGATTTGTTAGCCGAGGGTAATGGCGGTGGCGGCGGTACTTTTTCGGCCGCAATTATATTTTTTTGGACAAGCATGATACCCGACATCAATAAAATTATTTTAAGAATTGGATAAATATTTTTCATGCCATCAGCTGCATACTAAACCTACAGGTTCAGCGTAATTTCAGCTTCTTCCTCGGATGACTCGAAACCGCTGTGTTCATAAAAATTAAATATTGTATCGATAACCTCATCGGCCGTATCAGCAATAGTAAATAAATCCAGATCTTCGGCATTAATGACGCCTTCGGTAACCAGGGTGGTTTTAAACCAGGCCACCAGGTCTTTCCAGAAGGGTTTGTGCACCAGGATAATCGGCATACGGACGCTTTTACCGGTTTGTATTAGCGTTAATGCCTCGACCAGCTCATCAAGGGTACCAAAACCACCGGGCATCACCACGTAAGCCTTGGCATATTTAACAAACATAACCTTGCGGGCAAAAAAATGTTGGAAGCTTAACTCTATATCCTGGTAGCCATTCCCGGTCTGCTCGAAGGGCAGCTCGATGTTGAGGCCAACACTGGGCGACTTACCGGCGTAGGCGCCCTTATTGACTGCCTCCATAATTCCTGGGCCACCGCCACTGATGACACTAAAACCGGCGTTGGACAAATTCAGGGATATTTCTTCAGCCAGCTTGTAATACGGGTGATCCGGTGCAGTCCTGGCTGAACCAAATATGCTCACCGAGGGCTGTATTTGTGAGAGACGCTCGAAACCCTCGACAAACTCTGCCATGATCTGAAAAATCTTCCAGGATTCACGGGACATAATTTTTGAAGACGTGCCTTGACTGGGCAGCTTGCTTTTAAGGTCATTGTTGTTTTTCATAGGCTCATTTTTAACACACTTCTTTATTTTTAACACTTTCTTGCAGACAGATTTATGGCTAAAACTAACAATACAAAAAAACCTCTGATCCTGGTGGACGGGTCATCGTATTTATATCGCGCCTACCATGCGATGCCCGATTTAAGTAATAGCACTGGCGAGCCGACGGGGGCAGCTTATGGCACCGTTAACATGATTCGCAAATTACTGGCCGAGTACGAGCCTGAGTATATCGTGGTCGTGTTTGACGCCAAAGGTAAAAACTTTCGCCACGAGCTTTACCCTGAATACAAGGCCCATCGGCCACCCATGCCTGAAGATCTCAGGCCCCAGGTGGCAATAATACACGGGATCCTGGCCGCCATGGGGCTCAAAATAGTGAGTATTGAAGGGGTTGAGGCCGATGATGTCATCGGCACCCTGGCCCACTACGCCAGTGGTTTGGGCCTGGACACGGTCATTTCTACCGGTGACAAGGACATGGCCCAGTTGGTGACCAAACAGGTTTCCCTGATCGATACCATGAAGGGCGTGGCCCTGGACGAGCAAGGCGTAGCTGATAAATTTGGTGTGCCCCCTGGCGCCATGATTGATTACCTGGCACTGGTGGGTGATAGCGCCGACAACATTCCCGGCGTGCCCAAGGTCGGGCCGAAAACTGCCAGTAAGTGGCTACAACAATATGGTGATCTCGATACGATTATAAGCCATGCCGGTGAAATAAAGGGCAAGGTAGGCGACAACCTGCGCGCCCACCTGGCGCAGTTACCGATATCACATCAACTGGCCACGATAAAATGTGACGTTGATTTGAAGCTTGATCTTGATGATCTTGGCAGGCAAGCCGCTGATGAAAAAACACTGGCCGAGTATTATAAAAAATTTGAGTTCAAGGCCTGGCTGGCCGAGCTTGGTAAAACGTCGCCAGTAAACCCGGGGAGTTCGTTCGCTGTTAAGTCCGAATATGACCTGGTGCTGGACATCAAGACATTTAAAAAATGGCTTAAACGACTTGCGGGGGCCAAGTTATTTGCTCTTGATACCGAAACAACCAGTATTAATGCTATCGCCGCCGAGTTGGTGGGCATCTCGTTTACTGACAAGGTGGGTCAGGCGGCTTATGTTCCAGTGGCCCATGATTATCCCGGTGCCCCAAGCCAGCTTGATCGGGATGAGGTGCTGAAATTCTTGAAACCCTTACTGGAAAATGAAAACAATAAAAAAGTAGGCCAAAATCTCAAATACGACAAAAGCGTATTTGCCAATTATGGCATCAGCCTGCGCGGAATTGAATTCGACACCATGCTCGAGTCTTATGTGATTGACAGCACCGCGTCTCGCCACAATATGGACAGCCTGGCGCTTAAATATCTGGGCCATAACACCATCAAATTTGAGGACGTGGCTGGCAAGGGTAAAAAACAGCTCCAGTTCAACGAGATTGATCTCGCATTGGCCGGTCCCTACGCGGCTGAGGATGCCGATATTACCCTGCAATTACACGAACACCTGTGGCCCTTGCTGGAAAAACAGGCAAGTCTGAAAAAAGTATTCCACGACATTGAAA
>QIGL01000089.1 GCA_003228915.1 Acidiferrobacteraceae bacterium | reverse complement strand
TTTACGTTGGCTCAAATTATAGGGGGTCTTGCTTTTAATGTGCCAGCACCTATCTGGGTAGCCTTGTTTGATGTGAATTTATATTGTACACTATTACGTACATGTACAATATTGAGGTTTATTACCATGAAAGCACTTAGCTATACCGCGCTCAGAAACACCTTAGCAAAAACTATGGAAAAAGTTTGTGAAGACCACGAACCCATTATTATTACAAGAAAACGTGAAGGCGCCGTAGTGATGCTCTCCCTTGAGGACTATGAATCTCTCGAGGAAACTACCTACCTGCTACGAAGTCCAAAAAACGTTAAACGTCTCCTTGAATCCATTTCCCAGCTTGAAGAAGGCCAGGGACTCGAAAAAAACCTGGTCGAGTGAAACTCATATTCTCGGAACATACCTGGAATGACTATCTTCACTGGCAGAAAACAGACAAGAAAATTCTAAAGCGCATCAACCTGTTAATAAAAGATGTGCGGCGTTCCCCATGCGAAGGTATCGGTAAACCAGAGCCATTAAAACACGCCCTGTCTGGTTACTGGTCTCGGCGCATCAATGATGAGCATCGCTTTATCTATAAGGTAAGCAATGATTCTATGCTCATTGCTCAACTTCGATACCATTACTAACTCTCCCTTCGCGTATACCACCTTGTTCCAGCGGACAATATAAAGCGGCACCTATTTTGCAAATGCAAAAACATGCCGCTTTATATTGTCCGCTGGAACGATTTGTTATGTGCGTCATACACTTAATTATAATTTCTTTTTACTAACTAACTTCAATCACAGGGTGAAAAATATTTTTTCTCGCTTCCTGAACTAATTTTAATACATTCTCTAGCAAGTGCTTTTGCCAGCTCTCTACGTTGTTCAGGGTCTTTTGGAAATTCTACAGACACATGTCTTGGTGGCTTGTTGTCGTAAACAGTTTTTAATTCTAATTTAACAAATGATTTATGTATAAATTTACAATATCCGATATGTACTCGTCTTTTTTTCGGATTATCGACATTTTTTTTACCATGAGAACAGATCTCGATATGCTCAAGATTTGTAACTTCTGATAATGAGAGCTTTTCTCCCTCCCTAGGCTTTAAATTCCCCGGTCTTACACTCCCATCTGCTCGTAATTCCTTTGACCTAAAAATATATTTTGATAGTAGGTCATCATCTTTGAGTAACCTCTTTATAAACATTTTTCGCCAGATGTTCTGCAAGACCAGGAAAAACCCCTTCATAGATAAATCTCCCGCTTAAACGTTCGCCTTTACCATAATATGCAGCATATAAAACCAAATTACTATCCGTAACATAAAGAGAAAAACTTCTTCCTTTATTATGCCACTCAAACTCAATATAACCATCATTATCGGGCAATATTTCAGGTGAAGGTAATATCATGGGCAATACAGATAGCAACTTCGTTGCATTAAAATATGTTGCATCAGATATAGACTCAGAGTTCTCACCATCCCAATTTGGAATTTTTGCTTCAGCAAATACTTCATTTAAACTTTTAATTAATTTTTGAAATTGGAAGACATTCTTAATACCTAAGCCACTACTACCGGTTGATTCATCTTCACGTAGTAATTCTATGTGTGTTTGAGATGTAGACTGATCTTTGAATTTTTGATCTGCCGGTGTAAATTTAATTACTTTTGCTGTATTAGTCATATGGTGTTATCGCCGCATCAGTTAATGTACCAAAAAATATTGCGTTCTTTTTAACTCTCATTTCCTCGAAACTATTCCATATCTCATCATTTCTAATAGACTTAATTACTTTTTCTTTATAGACATCTATATCTAGGACAAATTTTAAATATTCTGGATTTCCACTACTCCCATCTTCAGGCCCTAGAAGTATCTGCCTAACTGTAGAAATGCTACCAATATCCTCTAGCGGTATAACTAATGTAGTTTCAAATTTCGCTACAGAATTAGGCAAACCTTTATATTTCGGCAAAGGTTGAAACGTATTTATGTATTTTTGAAAGCTAAAGTCCTGTTTTAGTGGGAGCTTTATATCATTTATGTATCTCATACCCAATCTTGTAACTTCGGTTTGCGGTACACACTCCAAATACTTTGTATATATGGTCTTTGTCGTATCTTTCAAGTCAGGCCAAGGCGTATATGGAGCAAGAAAACTAACAATCAGCTTATCAATAGTAGCAATTAAGATACGATTATTTTGAGCATTAGTCATTTTGAACCCACTAGGCTCTATATTAAAATCATGTTTTGGACCTTCTTCTTTTGAATACATGAAAGCAAAGCTTTGGTTCTCTACAGGCTCAACATTTGTATATACATCCGATAATGAGTCCGCAAATTCTTTCAATTTATCCACAGTGACATTCTTATTGGGATTAAACCTAATTTCTAAAAGCGCCTCACGAATCGGAGGATTATTTAGTGTTTTTATTTCCATACTGATCTATTTCTTCTCCTACATTTATTAATTAAGCACATAACGCCTTGCTCAGCGGCAGTTTAAAGTAGCACGTTTTTGCGAATGCAAAAAAGTGACGCTTTAAACTGTCCGCTGGAGCTATTTGTTAGCATTAATTGTTTGCCTTACGTATTCTTATAGCTTCATCAACCCATCCTTCGATATTATCGGATATGTAACTGTAAACTCCTTTACTAGTTGTTCTCGGTGGATCATAAGTATTGGCAATAGTAGATAATTTCTTTTTAGTTGGCCCATGAGTTACATAATAAAGTGGATTTGCTCCCTTTGAACTCTGCTTGTCATTTCTGTCCGTAATGTTATGGATATGAATAACAAGTACTCCCATACCTTTATTCCAAGATTCAATAATCTCATGGTTAATCCATTTTCTATCAGCCGTATTTGATCCAGCCAAAATAACGGTGCATGTTCTTCCTTTCATTTGGCCTGCGATCCATTCTTTTATTTTTTTATCACCACCACCTGTGACGGTTTCCCAATCATTGTCTGATGCAGGCTTATTATCTTCTACTGTACCGATATTACGGACTTTTGAAACTCGCCAATTATCCGGTGTATAGTGAAAACTATAAAAACATTTTCTAGCCATAACTAACCTCCATGTGTAAAGAAAAAATAACTTACAATTGCGAATGCAATTATTATAGAAAAATAAAACCAACAAACTGACCAAGAAAAAGCAATTCTAATCACGGACTGCTCATCTTTCATATATGGCTTTATATTCATTGAAAAAGGATCATCTACTTCGCCGAGGCGAACAGCATTAAATAAACGCCGAAACAATCTGCCGAGCCACAAATACTTTGCATCCATAACCCAAAATATTATCACGGGGAAACACCCAGCAAGTGGATATACCCAATTTGGGTTTTTGACAGCTCCAGTAAATGCAAGAACAGCAGCAGCTAACATCATAGCTAATGCTTTTAACGTAAATGAATTTGTCTCAAGTCGCGTAACAATACCTTGTATCATTGTCATATGTGCTATTGAGATTTCATCATGTTTGTCCATGCAACCTCCTGTGTTTTATAGATGCTAACTTAAATTAGAGGGCTCAAATGACGGGTTTAAACCCATCAAATGAGCCCCGATAATAATTTTCTGTATATTAATCAATAGCCTAATTATTTATACCGCTTCATTTAGATAAAAATTTAATTCTAATCTTAAAAGATACATAAAACACTTATCCAACGATCGATTTTTCTGCAAATCGTAAGTCAACAGCTACTTGCCAATACAAAAACTGGAAAATATTTCGCCCAGCAAATCATCGCTGGTGAATTCGCCGGTGATCTGGCTGAGGGCGATTTGCGCCAGGCGCAGCTCTTCGGCCAACAACTCTCCGGCTTTATTACTGGTTAGTTGTTCAATGCCCTGGGTGACATGATTCAGTGCCTGCTCTAGTGCCAGCAGGTGTCGTCGCCGGGCCATGAATGTGCCCTCGCCTGCTTCCTGGAAGTGCATGGCTTGCTTGAGGTAGTCTTTTAATACATCGATTCCCTGGCCAGTTTTTGCTGACAGGTAAATTTCTTCGTGGCCTAGTTTGTGTTCACGAGCCGGGTCTTTACCGGTGAGATCAATCTTGTTCCAGATTAATGCGTACTGGCAGTGCTTGTTATTAGTTTCCGGTAAATGCAGGAGCGCTTTTTTTAATTCTTTTTTTCGTTGTTCACCTTCGCTGCGGTCATCCATAATCAACAGAATCCTGTCGGCCTGTAACATGGCATCTTTGGCGCGCAGCATGCCTTCCTGTTCAATAGTATCGGCGGTGGTTCTGAGGCCCGCGGTATCCATAATATGAACCGGCAGGCCATCAATATTAATATTTTCACGAATCACATCCCGGGTGGTGCCAGGAATTTCGCTGGTGATAGCGGTATCGCTACCAGTTAGATAATTCAACAGGCTGGATTTACCGACGTTGGGTGGGCCGACCAGGGCCAGGGTCATGCCATCGTGCAAGAGCTGGCCCTGTTGGGCTTGCGCGAGCACCTCACCAAGGTCAGCGACAATAGCCGCGGCTTGTTTGGTTATGGTTTTATCGGCCAGAAAATCAACTTCTTCTTCCGGGAAATCGATGGCCGCCTCAACATGCATACGTAACTTGACCAGGGCCTCAACCAGCTTGTGAATTTTTTCCGAGAACACCCCTTGCAGGGATCGAAATGCTGAACGGGCCGCCGCCTCCGATCCGGCATCGATTAAATCCGCTACCGCCTCGGCCTGGGTCAGGTCCATTTTATTATTGAGATAGGCCCGTTCACTGAATTCACCGGCCCGGGCACTGCGGGCGCCTAATTTAATAATAGTTGTAACCAATAAATCTATAATCACCGGCCCGCCATGACCGTGTAATTCGAGAACATCTTCACCAGTAAATGAATGGGGGCCGGGGAAAAACAAGGCCAGACCCTGGTCAATGGGCTGACCACTAACATCACGAAAACTGAATAGCTCAGCAAGACGCGGTGATGGCACCTTGCCCAGGAGTTTTTTGCTTATGTTAGTAACGGCGGAGCCGGAGATTCGAACAATGGCAATGCCGCCTCGACCGGGGGCAGTGGCGACGGCAACGATGGTTTCGTCGTCCGCCATGATTAATTAAGCTTTGGCGTTTTTCGTAATCATGCGGGTGATTTGCCACTGCTGGGCGATTGATAAAATATTATTGACCACCCAGTACAATACCAGGCCGGCGGGGAAAAACAGGAAAAAGATCATAAACGCGCCGGGCATGATCATCATAATTTTTTTCTGGACCGGGTCCATGGGTGACGGGTTCAGCCATTGTTGTACGTACATGGAAATACCCATGATCACGGGCAACACAAAAAATGGGTCAGGCGCCGACAAATCCTGGATCCACAGGGCAAAGGGTGCCTGGCGCATTTCGACACTTTCCAGCAAGACCCAGTACAAGGCAATAAAAACCGGGATCTGGATCAGGATCGGCAAACAACCCCCAAGCGGATTGATTTTCTCTTTTTTATAGATCTCCATCATGGCCTGGTTCAGCTTTTGCTTGTCTTTGCCGAACCGCTCTTTAATGGCAGCCAATTTTGGTTGTACCCGTTTCATGTGGGCCATGGATTTATAACTGGCGGCTGACAAGGGGAAAAACACCAGCTTAAGCAATACTGTTAGCAAAATAATGGCCACGCCCCAGTTACCGACAATGTCGTGTATTTTTACCAGCAACCAGAACAAGGGGGCAGATATAACGGTTAAAATACCAAAGTCCACGGTCAGCTCCATGCCTTCGGGCAACTCTACAAGACGCTTGTGTTCTTTGGGGCCGACAAAAATCTGGCTATTGAGTTCGCCGGTACCGTTGGCGCTGATATTTGTTGAAGCCAGGTCCTTGAAACCAATGTTGTACTGGTCTTCGCCAAGACTCCGACTATAAAACTGGACCGGTGTATCCCGCTCCGGTAACAGGGCGGTGACAAAATAGTGCTGTAAAATTGCGACCCAGCCGTTTTCAGTATCCCGCTTCAGGGGGGTTTCGGCCATATCATCAAAACTGATTTTTTCGTATTTATCCGTGGTCGTATAAAAGGCACCACCGGTGTAAGTTGGTAACGCTAACAAGCCACGGCTCTCGGTCAAATATCTCCTTCTTAATTGCGAATAGAGATATCCTTGCCAGGGCTGTGCTGATTTGTTGATTACCTTAAATGTGACATCTATGAGATAACGATTGCGCTGGAAACGATAAATTTTTTGATAAGACACACCATCGGGCGCAACCCAGGTCAGGGTCACCGATAGGCTATCTTGCCCCT
>QIGL01000056.1 GCA_003228915.1 Acidiferrobacteraceae bacterium | reverse complement strand
GTGTCACTATCTGGTCGTTTTGTGCGAATAAATTCGCACCTACAGATTACCTGGCAAGCCACGGGGTATTACACCCACAGTGATTAATAAAGAACATCCAAAAATGTTGAAAAAAAACATTGATCCCGTAGGTTGGGTTAGGCGATTTTTGCCGTAACCCAACATTGTCGAATACGGAACATTGTTGGGTTACGCGGAGTTTATCCCGAGCTTGCCGAGGGGCTAACCCAACCTACGCAGCCACCGTTTACACGAGAGTGACGCGCATGTGGAATAGCAATGGGATCGACTAGTTAAAACAATTTTGATCAAAACTGAATAAACCGGCTACATGAGGTAAAATCGCGCCCCTTATCTTGCGGCGAGTATAAAATGTCTGATCTCTTTAATGCAGCACAACAACACATTCCCGGTGGCGTTAATTCACCGGTACGCGCTTTTCGTAGTGTCGGCGGAGATCCGGTGTTTATTCAAAAAGCCGAAGGCGCTTATGTTGTCGATACTGAGGGTAAAGAATACATCGATTATGTAGGCTCATGGGGGCCGATGATTCTGGGACATGCCCATCCCGAGGTTATTGCTGCGGTGATCGATGCCAGCAAGCGGGGCCTGAGCTTTGGCGCACCCACTGAAATCGAAACTACCATGGCGAATAAAATCTGCCAGCTCGTGCCTTCGATCGATATGGTTCGTATGGTCAGCTCCGGCACCGAAGCGACGATGAGTGCGATTCGCCTGGCTCGTGGTTACACCGGGCGCGACAAAATCATCAAATTTGAGGGCTGTTATCACGGTCATTCGGATTCCCTGCTGGTGAAGGCCGGTTCCGGCGCACTCACACTGGGCGTGCCCGATTCCCCCGGCGTACCTGCATCACTGGCCGAACACACACTAACGCTGTCCTACAATAACTTAACCGCGATATCAGAAACCATGACGCGCCTCGGCGATGAAATCGCCTGCGTCATTATTGAACCCGTTGCCGGCAACATGAATTGCATTCCTCCGATTGAAGGCTTTCTCGAAGGCATTCGCGAACTCTGCACAAAACACGGCACGGTTTTGATCTTTGACGAAGTTATGACAGGATTTCGTGTTGCACTGGGCGGTGCGCAAAGTCACTACAACATCACACCCGATCTCACCACGCTAGGCAAAGTGATTGGCGGCGGCATGCCTGTGGGTGCTTTTGGCGGCAAACGCGAAATCATGCAACAGATTGCGCCACTCGGCCCTGTCTACCAGGCTGGCACTTTGTCCGGCAACCCGATAGCCATGGCCGCCGGCCTGAAAACACTGGAACTCATTTCCGCACCCGGGTTTTATGACGTGCTGGCAGAAAAAGTGGATTACCTCACCAACGGCATACTGGCTGCCGCCCAAAGCGCAGGCATCGCCATGACCTGTAACCATGTTGGCGGCATGTTCGGCCTGTTTTTCTCTGATCAAAAAGTCAGTAGTTTTGAACAGGCAACACAATGCAATATTAACCAGTTCAAACAGTTTTTCCACGGCATGTTAGACGAAGGCATTTACCTGGCACCTTCAGCCTATGAAACCGGCTTTGTCTCTACCATGCACATGATTGACGAGCTGGACAGAACCATCGAAGCTGCAAAAAAAGCTCTGTCAAATTTAAGCTAAAAAAACGTTATCCACAGAGGCACTGAGCACACAGAGAAAAAACTTTTTTATGCGCTTTCCCGATAGGCAGGTTACGGCAAAAAAATCCAGCCCTGTCGATGAGTGCGTAAATTAAATAAACAAACCTTTGCTTCCTCTGCGACTCTGTGGCCAAAGCTCCTGGAATTTGACTATGAAAACATACATCTATCGCTGTTCCCGCAAACCCGATATGTATATCTACCTGGCTGAAGAAGACGATTTCTCGAAAGTCCCCAAAGACATCTACAACAGCCTCGGTATCATCGAATTTGCCATGGAACTGGAGCTCAGTGCAGACCGGAAACTGGCCAGAGAAAATACGGAACAGGTCATGAAAAACCTGAAAGCAAATAGCTTCCACCTTCAGCTAGCTGACGACACCTCGGTTGAAGAACTCATGGCAAAACTCTCTCGCAAATTCTAGTCTTCCCACCATATCCCTACGATGTCTGGCTGTTAGTCCCGATAGCGCTCAGGTATACTTTGCCTGGTTCAGTCAACCATCTTACTTACGACCGAACTGTTCTATATCCAACGTAACACGACTTTTAGAGGACTAAATAATCACCATGTCTCAAGTACCTAAAATAATTATTATCAGTATTGTCACTTCCATCATCGCTACACTCGCCAGCCTTCAGTTACACGGTAGTCAATCTACCAGTATCAGTGAAAATTTCAGCATGATGTTCACTTCAGCACAACTACCACTATTACTTACTTCCTTCATCAGCATTTTTGCCGCGTGCATGCTTGTTGTTATCACCAGCAAAAACACTAAAAAATCCGCCAGGCCAGCAGATGGCCGCGAGCAAGGCACGGTTAAATGGTTTAATGCCGCCAAAGGTTTTGGTTTTATTACTCGCGATAATGGTGAAGATATTTTTGTTCATTTTCGATCTATTCAGGGAAAAGGTCATCGCTCACTGGGTGAAGGCCAAACGGTTTTCTTCGACGTTACCGAAGGAGACAAAGGTCTGCAGGCCGTGGATGTTAGCAGCGCGTAATACAAATATAAAACAGCAATAAAAAAGCCCGCAATGCGGGCTTTTTTATTGCTGTTTTTAAATTTTTAACGCGACAATTATGGACTAAGTACCAACTGCTGAATCAGAATGTAATCTGAAACATTAATCACAGCATCTGGTGTTCCAGGTGGATAAAGATCGCCTCTCGCCGCCTCTAAAGCAGTTAAAGTATTGACATTGGTTATGTGCTGTATCACCAACAATAAATCAGCGGTATTAACAGCGCCATCATTATTGATATCACCATCAGGCACAATCACTGAAATTAAATATTCATCAAGATCGTTTATCCCGTCACTATCAAAATCACCCGTACCATCGCGAGCCAGAGTACCAAAGTTATCCAGTTCCCAAAGATCATTCATGCCATCGTTATCAGAATCACCGTAAACATTTAAAGCAATACTGTCACTGGACATAAGGCTACCGGTGTCAGTTACATTGGCAGTTATCGCATGTATTCCAGCAGACAAGGTCTGGATAACCATACCACCTACACCCAGACTGCCATCTATCGATGATGACCATTGCATGCCTGTTGATACATCACCATCTTCCGCATCTACTGCTGACCCCTGGAGTTGTATGGAATCAGTAATTGTGAAACTTGCATTATCCAGTGGCACATCAATAGTTACGCTGGGTGGGGTGTTGGTCACAGTAAGCTGAAATGATTCAGAAACAGTATTCGTGCCATCAGAAACAGTAACAGTAATACTGGCATTGCCAGAGGCAGATGCCATGGGTGTGATATTTAATGTACGCGATACACCTGAGCCAGTAACGTTAAATCCTGACTGGTCAATTAACGTTGTATCAGATACATCAAAGCTAAATGTTAACGAAGAAAGACTGGTGTCATTATCACCCACCACCAAAGCAACCTGTGTAGTACTCCCCTGCTGCATAGATACATTGTCCAGTTGGCTAATAATGGGAGCAACAGAAGCAAAAGTCTGCCAGCCGATATCCACCATAAGATCGACAGCAAGACCAGGGCCTGATTTTGGTTGCGTTATAGTTGGCTCCATGAGTTCGTTCGGCGTCAACGCGGAATCAAAATGCGAAACCGAGGATCCGGCACTTAATGTCGCTGGCGCATATTGCTGAACATGGCCCTGATTAATACCCGCTGTGAAATTACCTGTTTTTGCCGTCACTGCAGGTCCCGACCAATGCAGGTCACCAGTGTCGGCAATAGAGGCAACTCTTTGGTTGTTGGTTAACTGATCCCATGTCTGGTTCAGTGAGTGGTCTTCAAGGTTCAGCATGAAACTATCATTTCGCCCGGGCGTGCCCAGTTTTGCACCCGTAGACAGATCAACAAAAGTCTGGAAACCCAGGCCGTGACCAAGTTCATGCAAGATTACAGTCAATAAATCGAAACTATTAGACGGTTTGTTACCATCAATACCGTAATACCAGTTTGTATTATTTAAACAATTATTATTGTTGTCGATATCGCTATTAAATGTCGCAGTAATGTCTGGCGAGGCTGACAAGTCAACACCGGCCAGGCTGTTGGCCAGGGCAATGGCATACCAGGTACCAGAAAAAGGCGCGTTGGCAAAATCTCTGAAAATTGCAGCCGTGCCTGCTGACCCAAGAACGGCTGATGTAGCAGAACAGGTTAAAGGATCAAACTGCGCCTCAACTTCAATCTCAACCGGACTATTAAGAATGGATCCCCATATTTTCGCAGCGTGCTGAAAAACGATCAGGCGTTGCTCTCCCAACGTGGTGCCTATGTTGCCGCCAACGGGGGATGCTAAGGTATTGTCGTTAAAACCTTCATTGGCACCATCAAGATTAATAATAGTAATTTGTGTGGCGCCAACAGACTGAACAAAAATAAAACTCAGCACACCCAACAATAAATAGTTAAGCCTCGATCTCATAGTTATCTTCCAGGTGCGCTTGTATAATCTCGCACCACAATCTGACCATCATCATCAAACGTGGCAACCGGCGCAGACCTGAACCTTCCCTTTAAATCAACACCAACCCCTTTGTCGGTTTTTACTTCTACAAGACCTTCGTGTGACGTGCTGACGAGCTCGTTTACGGCAGCTTCGATTTCAGGCTCCAGTTGCTGGTTACCGTAGGATTGAATGGCTTTATTTTGTGTTTTTTGATGACTATTTGATGCCGAATAATCCTGAGACTCTGCACCATGCTCGGTAGATTGGGAAATATCGGTATCACGCAAAGCCTGCTTCAGACCAGCATTCTCTGTACCAGCAGAAAACCACAGGGTCACAGCCACGAGGGCCGCGAGAATAAATGCAATGGTGATGTTTTTTTTCATCATGGTTTATCAGGGATTAATTGTCTCGGGCGGGTATCACCCGGCGTTCTCGCTGCAAAGGGTGATAATCGCGCCATTTTACTTCATGTAAACAATAACTTCTGCAAGATTTATGCCCATTACAGTAAGCCTATGAAACCAATGAATTTCCTGAAAAATACAGCTTAAGCATTTGAAAATTTTCGTAAAAATGTAAAATTTCTCAACATAAAAACCGTATTTTTACTGCCATATGCTATTCATAAGTCAACTGATAACTGAACCGTAAAATTCATGACGAAAAACTCTTCAACAGACTGGCAACAAGTGGGGGACTGGAAGAATGGCCGAGTACGTTCAGGTGCTAAAACCATGATCTGGATTAGCCTGTTATTCGGTGTTGCGTTTACCGGTATAAGCCTGCCCAGCGTGCTCACTATCCCCGACGAACTCAGCAAAGGCAATAACGCCATTCTAGTAGTTTTATTGTTCCCGCTCGTTGGTATTTCAGCACTGGCTTTTTTTGTCTACAGTTTGATGGCATGGCGTAAATTCGGTGCCACCGAACTGGTGCTTGACCCGATACCCGGCTCCATCGGTGGTGACTTTGGAGGTTATGTTGATATCCCTGTTTCATGGAATCCGAATAACACGCTCAGCATCACGCTTAATTGCCAACGATTAACCACCACTGGCAGCGGAAAAAACCGTTCAACCACTACCCGGGCCATCTGGCAACGTGAAGGTGTCGCCACACTCACACCCAAAACCGGCGCTATGCATTGTGAGTTTCGTTTTGCCATTCCGCAAGGATTACCTGAAAGCGAAGAAAGTTCTTCCAACTATCACCAATGGCTACTACAGATGGACTGTGAATTACCCGGCATCGATTTCAAACGAAATTTTATCGTACCGGTATTTCAAACAGAACAACCTCAACTTTCAAATCTGAAAGCCGATTACGCGAAAAATTCTACACCACTGGAAAAAGCGCCAGATGACATGGTGCAGGTGCGGCAAACACCTCAGGGCTTACAGTTTTATTACCCCTGGCATCGTCACCTGCAGATGGGAATTATGATGATAATTTTCGGTAGTGTTTTTGCTGGCATTGGATACTTCATCGGTACCAGTAATGGCGACATTATTTTTCCCGTGGTTTTTGGTGGTGTCGGCATTCTCTGTCTTTTCATCGGCCTCTACGCAATCGGTAACACACTAACAACTATCGTATCGTCACAGGGAATCAATGTCGTACGTAATATCTATGGCTTTCGTTTTCAAAAAAACGTAACCAGCAATAACATTGTAAAGCTTGACCGTGAAATCAAATCACAGTCAACAGGCACCTCCGGCACCCGCGTGTATTATTCAATTATCGCGCACACCCGCGATAAACGAAAAATTA
>QIGL01000014.1 GCA_003228915.1 Acidiferrobacteraceae bacterium | reverse complement strand
CCGTGACCAGTACCGCGCCTATTAATAAGTCTGCCTGGATCACGGCGTCGTGAATACTGTCAGCAAAGGCATGCAAAGCCGTGACATTATTTCCCAGGGCACGCATGGCCTGGAGTTGAGTTTGGTTGCGATCAAAGACCGTGACTTCGCTACCCAGTGCTGCCGCGACACTGGCGGCATTACCACCAGCGACACCGCCACCGAGAATAACCACCTTGCCTCGCTCAGCACCGGGCAGGCCTCCTAAAAGAATGCCGCGGCCACCATGGGTATGGTGCAACAAGGTGGTGCCAATATGGACAGCAACGCGACCGGCAATATCACTCATGGGTGCCAACAAGGGCAATTTCTTATTACTAGTCGTAACGGTTTCAAAGGCGATGCTGGTTAAGCCAATATCACAAAGTGATTTTAACAAGGCCGGCGCTGCCGCTAAATGTAAATAAGAAAACAACAGGTGATGAGATTTTAATAGTGCCAGGTCTGCGGTGATGGGCTCTTTCACTTTCACAATCATTTCGGCGCTGTCGTACAAGGCTGCTGCCGACGGGCATATATTAACACCACTGTCGTGATAGTCGGTATCGGTATACCCACTCAACAAGCCGGCATTGGTCTCCAGGTAAACCTCGTGACCCTGCCTGATTAATTCTGCGCAAGCAGCAGGAACGAGCGCAATACGCGTTTCCTGGATTTTTATTTCTTTTGGTAAGCCGATGCGCATCTTGATTCCTTCATTATATTTGAGCAGAGTTTATATTATTAGTTCAATGCTGGTTATTATTCATGACAAGAAAATATTAAAAAAATATCCTGACAAACCAAAGTGTATGAATTATTGAAGAATGCGTCATTAATTAATCACTGAGGGTCTAATTCCCTCACCCCAGCCCTCTCCCGGAGGGAGAGGGAGTAGACGTAGATACCATCTCCCTCCACCAACCCCATCCGCTTGCGGCGGGATAGTTTAATAGCTGCTTTACTATCATTGCCGATAACTGTAAAAAGCCATGAATGAAAAAAAGAAACACACAGGCCGAGTATATTCGTCGGAGAGTATATTCGTCGGATTAACCTGTCACTAGCCTATATACACGAAAACCTGGATAAACCCGTCAATCTCGATGGTATTGCCAGGGCGAGTCATTTTTCTCCTTATCATTTTCACCGAATATTCCACGGCATTGTCGGTGAGACAGTCAATGATTACGTGGTTCGCAAGAAACTCGAAAAAGCTGCCAGTATGCTGGTTTGTGAATCGACGTTGACCATTACCAGTGTTGCCGACAAGTGTGGATATTCATCGGGCGCTAATTTTTCTAAATCATTTAAACAATATTTTGGTGTTAGCCCGAGCCAGGTGAGGAATCCTGTTAATGCAGAAAACAGCAAGATTGGAAAAATTCATAGCAAGTATGGAAAGGAATTTGATCCCAGGAAGCTCTATTCTCAGTTAATCACGAATGTCGTGGTATTTAACCCGGAGAAACTGGAGGAAATGTTAATGAATGTAAAAATTAAAGAAATGGCAGAAAAAAATATTGTTTATCTCACAGCACCTAAAGGTTATGAGCTTGACGCAATATTCAAAACCTGGGACAAAATCACCGAATGGGGCAGGGCACTCGGTATTGCTGATGTGGAGAAAAAACGTTTTGCCATTTGCCATGACAATCCCATGATCACGCCGACCGCACAATGTCGTTATGATGCCACCATTGAGATCGATAAAAACCATGGCGTAGATATCAGCGCGCCATACCAGTTATCTGTTATTCCCGGTGGCAAATATGCCGTTGCCTATTATAAAGGCGATGGCGATAAAGTGAGCAACTTTTATATGGAGCTGTATTCAGGATGGCTTCCCGGCAGTGGTTTTGAGCCTGACGATTACCCGCCTGTGGCTCATTACTTGAATGACTCAAGGGCAGATGGCTTTGTCGAAATGGAGGTTTATATTAAAGTTAAGGCACTGCCTTAGGGGACAACAAAAATTAATTTTATGAACCATTATCAGTAAAATTAATTGATTAAAAAATAACAATCACAGGTAGACAAATATGCGTGTCATTAAGAGCAGGATATGAGAAAATGAATTTCATCAAGCAGGAGGTGCAATCATGGCTATTGCAATTACTCTAAAATCGTACCTGACAGATAACAACATAGATTATACGGTTCTTATACATTCTCATACCCATGCCAGTTCTGAAACGGCCGAGGCTGCCCATATCCCGAATAATAGCCTGGTAAAAAGTGTTGTGCTGGAGGATAAGCGTGGCAGGTACTTGTTGGCTGTTATCCCGGCGAATTACCAGGTGAACCTGGATAAGCTCCACGACCAATACCACATGCAACTATCGTTAGCACCTGAAAATGAGGTTGGCGATTTATTTTCAGACTGCGAATTGGGCGCGATCCCGCCTATCGGTAATGCCTATGGTATCGATGTCATTATGGACAAGAGCCTGGAGAATTGTTCCGATGTGTATTTTGAAGCAGGGGATCACACGCATCTTATTCATATGAACGGAGCACAATTTACACAGTTAATGTCTAATGTCGCCCATTGTAACTTTGCAAAATTGAGGCAGTAACTACCAAAAAGTTAATCTTTAGATTATTGAATATGTTCATCAAGATGACTGCGTACCACGGTGACGGTGCAGGGTGCTTCTGCGGCAACCTTGCAGGAGACGCTGCCCAAAAATCGTCGCAGTGTTGAGCTACCGCGGGCGCCGATAACAATTTGGTCCAGCATGTGATGTTTTGCGTAACCCAGTATTTCGTCGCTGACATTTCCCTCTGTAATCTGAAAATTTACGCGGCTTGCAGGTAAATTAAGTGCCTGCATCCATTGGCGTAATGCTATTTGTAGATGGACATGTGTTGGGTGTTCATTTTTGACAATATCAGTAAAATCTTCGGTCCCGCTCAGATCATTTTTTTCCAGGACAGTTAAGACAGTAAAAAAACTATGCTTGTCGCTGTTCGCGAGACGCCATAATGTCGTCCGTAATGCCTTTTTTAAGTCATCAGATGTATGGTCAAGATCAAGTGCAACCAGGATATGGGGTGTCCTGGTGGTTCTGGTGTTGGGATAAAGCCCGGCAGTTTTAAGATAATCATCACGTTTTGCGTTTAACCATGTGCGCATGATGGTTATAAAACCAGGTTTTTTTATTCGATTGGCTTGCCGGGTTAGCTTGACCGTATTGGGGTGGGCAAGTGAATAGGCAATTTGTTTGGCGGTGGCAAAGCGATTGTCTGGACGTCGTTGTAGACAAGTCAGGATAATTTCCTGTAGCCAGGGCGGAAGATTATTATTGTAATACCGGGGCGGCGTTGGCGGCAGGTAAAGTCTTTTTTTAACGGTCAGGGCATTGGCTTTGCCAAAAGGTAATTCTCCGGTAGCCAGTTGATACATAATTACACCCAGCGCATAAATATCGCTACGGGATTCATGGCGAATATTAAGTAATTGTTCGGGCGCCACATAATCCAGTGTCCGTGGCGCCTCATCCAGGTGATGTTCATACATATCCGGGATATGGGTATGGTGCGAACTCCCAAAATCAATAATTACCACATGGCCATTTTCGCGGTTACGAATGTTGCCCGGTTTTATATCCAGGTGAATGACATTATGTTTATGTAACTCATGGACTGCCTTGCAGACGGGTATCATCAGCTTAGATAATTCTTCTGCCGGCACGGGACTCCGCTTGATCGCCTGACCAAGATCATCAAACTCAATATTTTCCAACACGATGTAAGGGCAGGTAGCCATGTCACCCCTGGCAATCACGCTGGGCGTATAAACACCATGGAGTCGGGATAATATACGAACCTCGGTCTCGAATGCCGAGAAGGCGCTCGGCGGGACGCCAATATTCAGGCTGGGCACCTTCATGATAAGGGCCTGGTCGTGATCCGGGTGTGTTACGCGATAAATGTTATTAAAAATTCCCTCGAATAAAGAATCCTTGAGGTAAAATCCATCAATCGTTTCACCAAGTTTTGGTTGGTGGAAATGGCTGTCTTGCCCATTATTTTTCCCGTCTGGAGTGTCAGGGGTATTCATTGATGCCACTTATGCCGGTCCAGGCGTTTGGCGAACCCCGTCGGCAGGTCCGCTGCAAGTATTTTTTTTGCTGTTTCTGTAAAATCGTAGGCTACCCGGTAGTAGGTTATTTCTGCGGTATCCGTATCATGAACAACAAAACTGGCACCACTATTCTGGTCGCGGGGCTGGCCAACTGAACCAACATTCGCCACGTAACGCCGATTTTGATAAATGGGAATACTGGTACCTTCGTTCGGGTGGAGTTCCCTGATTTCAGATTTTGTATTTTCGTAATAAAGCCTGGGGTGATGGGTATGTCCCAGGAAAACCAGTGGGGTACCGGCAGCGTCCAGACATTTGGTAATCTGGGGCTCGTCATATAGATATTCCCACTGTTCTGGTTCGTGGACGGAAGCATGGGCCAAAGTTATATTACCTATGGTTCGCACATAGGGCAGGTTATTTATAAAGTCCTTATGTTCTGACCGCAACTGCTGATGTGTCCAGTCGGCCGATTCCTGGATGAATTTAGCGACGCCTTCGTAAGCGCCATTGAGGGCGGCGTCGTCATGATTTCCTTTTACTGCAACCAGGCCAGGAAGACGCATAATGATATCCAGGGTTGCCGCCGGATCCGCTGCGTAACCAATCATGTCGCCGAGGCAGAAATATTTTTCAACACCAAGGGATGTCGCCTTTTTGCAGCATGCATTTAGCGCTTCCAGGTTACTGTGAATATCTGACAGTACGGCAATTTTCATACCAACAAGATAACACCGGCAATTTTATTTGTCAGATCAAATCCCCTGTTTTTTAATGACTAAAAACCGTAAACAGCATATATTGGTCCGGATCGAGACAGATATTTATTGTTTGAATAGCGTGGGCAGTTTTCGTACATTAACAGTTTTGTTTGATGAGGAGATGGCAGATGAAGTTCACCAAGGTTGCGCATTTATACGTTTTTTTAGCTCTTGTGGGTTTTGTGCTGACAGTTCCGGGGTGTACACCAAAAGAGGCACCGGAAACAGAAGCAGTGGTCGAGGATGTAAAAAAGGTTGTTTACCTAATCGATTTTTATGATACCAGCCGGGTTAGTGCCACCCTGACCAGTGTCAATAACATGGTCAACGTCTACCAGGAATCGTTACAAGAATATGATGTGCGTATTGTTTTCCTGGGAGCGGGTATTCGTTATACAACAGAGGATCCGATGACAGGCACGCCATTTGAAGAAAATAAGGATTTCAAGAAGCGAAAAACTGAAATACTAGAGCGCATTGTTAGCATAAAAGAGGCGCAGGACGTTAAGCTGGAGCTCTGTGATATTACCCGGGTCGCACTTAACCTGGACAAGGAGAAGCTATTGCCAGGTATCGAACTGGTCAAATCGGGTGTGGTTCGAATCGCCGAATTACAATCACAGGGCTTTGCCTATATAAAAATCAGGTAAATCGCCCGGTATGTATGATTGCTTGTATGGGAAACGTAAAAATGTACCGTTTATTGACCCATGTCAATGAAATGTCAGGTGCTAGCTGAGATAATTTTGCTACTCCCGTTACGGGAGGATTGGGTGATTGGGGGTGGTAAGCATGACAGACGCTGCTCCAGTTAGCTTGTGACGGTTCTGCCTGTGTCTTAAACGCACGGCGCAGCTCGGAAAGTAGAGATGATAATGAGAGGCGATAACAACCTGGTTGTTAGAACCTCGGCTTCAAAACAAACCGGGTTGTATTTAAGAACGACAAGTGCAACGTCTGTAAAAAAACGACTATAAACTCCGGTTGTTTATATTATGCCTGCCGTAACCCCCCAATCTTTTATTTTTTGTGATATTCCATCAAGCTAAAAAAATGACCATCGCTTATTTATGCGAAGGTCGTTTTTTTATTCCCAGGCGCCAATGTACCTGGTTAGCGTGGTCGAATAACCCAGTGCTAGTATCTTCGTGAGCAAGAATTTGACCAGGCGACTATCATTCCAGTCAGGTTAAAATGCCTCTTTCTCTACTTCCAGGTACATCACGCTGACGTGCTTGCCAAATTCTTCTGAAAATCCGATCCAGTTTCGCCAGGCAATAAAATCGGGACTCATTTTTGTTTTCATTTCGTAGTCAAGCAGGTTGTCTTCGTAAAGCCTGGCTACGCTTTTTTTCATAAGAACCAGGTAATCTCGAAAAGGTTTAATCACTTCTTTGCCGCCAGTACTACCATGACCCGGGACATAATATTTTATGTTTAATGTCAGTGCATTATTCAGCGTGTCTATATTTCCTTTAATATTTGCATCATTCAATAACGGCATACGTTTATAGAGGGCGATGTCACCAACAAAAAGCACCTTTTTCTCAACTACCTCAACCATGATGTCGCCATTCGTATGGGCCTGGCCGTAATTGTGAATACGAAAACTCACCTCGCCAACTTTTATGATTTCATTCTGCTTAACCGTTTTGTTTGGCGGCACTGATTTTGTTGGCGTCATGGTGCCTTCAGTGGCTTTTTTAAATATTTTTATCCAGTTGTCACCGTCTGATTCTGCGGCTTGTTTCATGTTTTCATGACCGTAGATTACGACGTTTGGGTAAGCGAGTTTTATCGCCTCATTACCCAACCAATGATCACCATGTTCGTGGGAGTTAAAAACAGCGACAACTGGCTGGCTGCTAACCTTTTGAATTTCCCTGAGTACCATTTCACCTGTGCCTCTGCTGCTGCCAGGATCAATAACCACAACACCTTTACCGGTAATAACAAAACCGGGGTTGTTCATGAAACCTTTATTGTTTTTATTTGGCAAATCGAGTGGGCCGTGAATCACAAACACACCATCAGTAATCCGGGTTGCACTGTGGTTAATGGCTTTGGTGTTAGTGGGGGTTGATTTGTCAGTACACGCTGTCAGGGATATCAGCACAATACCCAGAGTTATTAATCGCATAGTTCACCCGCTGTTAGTGGTTGGACGGAATGGCTACCTATATATAGTATGAAACATCAGTAATATTGCGTATTATAATTCTCATCTTACTTGAAGCACACACAGAAACAAGGTGTTAAAACTATGGCCATATCCAGATCAATCCTGTTTCCGATACTATTTTTTGTAATTTTACAACCAGTGCTGGCTAATAGTAACGGGGATGCGCTGCACACAGCCGCCAAAGCCGGGAATATAACAGCCGTTAATAAGCATCTGGCTGCCGGCGCACCTATTGACGCCAGGGATTATAAAGGCAATACACCGTTAATGACCGCGGCCACTGCCGGCCATACCGATATTGTAAAATTGTTACTGAATAAAAGCGCAAAAATAAACGCCCGCGACGATCTGGGTAACACGCCGCTTGAACACGCTACCTGGACAGATAACCTGGCAACTATAGAGTTATTGATTTCTAAAGGGGCAGATGTACATGCTAAAAACAAAGTCGGTACCACACCATTATGGGGCGCGGTGACGAGTGCTCATGTTAAATATGGTGCCGATCCCAATGTCCCCAATCATAATGGTTTTTCACCGGTGCGTTTCGCAGTTACCAGGTTCCAGGATAAAATAGCAAATATGTTACGGGAAGCGGGCGGCAGGGATTTCGTAAACAAGGGTTAGCGTAAAAAATTTTCACGCATATAAAAAAAGGCCGCTTTAAAAGCGGCCTTTTGACTAACAAGTTCTGAACTTAATCGTGATCTTCTTCTTTAACAATAATTGTGGTGGTTGCTGAGCCGCCATGTGACAGTGAGACTGTTACTTTATACTCACCATCTTCATCGCCGACCCGTACAGGTACTGTCAGGTAACTGCCGTTACCACCGATAGTCGTCAGGCCAGGACTGGGCAATATGGTGCTGTGACCATGTCCCTTGATCTCAATTTTACCGATCATGCGGGAACCGGTTGTTGTAACCTGGATCAATTTTGCCTTCCAGGGTTTATGTGAATTTACCTCGTAAGTAACATTCTCAATACCGGGTTGGGCGATATAGGATGCCGGGGTAAATTGACCACGAACAGATTGATCAAGTTCTTCAAACAACAGGAACCGCGGCGCATAAGGATAACCGGCAGAGAACGGGCTGTATTGTGTGTCATTAGTCAGGGCAGTATTGGGCGCGACTCTTTGAAAATCAATTAATTCAATTGTTTCAACTAGCGGTGAGCCGCCCGGTGTGGTGCGCAGGCCTGCATTGGTATTGTGTATCTGGCGACCAACGTTGGCTTTAAACTTTACTTTGCCGTGGCCGGAATGTTTTAACATGCCATCAGCACCGTAAATACGAACCATAATTTTGCCCGTCTCGCCAACATCACCATTGATAAAAGGCGTATTGTCCCTGGTGCGCGGGTTAGGGCGAACATGGATTACTTTCATACCAATTTCATTGGCCCGTGCATTTTCCAGGCCGTTGGCACCACTGCCGCCATTTGGTGTAAGGGTTATCAGGTTATGGCCGTTATCACTAACACTCCAGTTGCCCCACGAGCCACGGTAGACCCGCCGGCAAAAATAATCGGGTTTTGCGGGCCAGTGGTTAGAATGATATTGGCATTGGGCTTGATGGGTACCGGCTCGACCGCGTTTGTAGCCGGGTTGACCCGGGTATTACGTGTAAATTCATCACTCAGCTCAACCTCCATGCGACCACCTGCGGGAATTTGAAAACCAAATAATTTGGGATCCAGCGCATGTTTCAAGCCCTTGCCTTGGGCATTAAAAATTAAATTGAATTCTGTTGGTTCATTGGCAACTGTGCCGTTCATGACCACGGGTGCGCTGATAATACCCGCCACGATATTGTCTTTATCGTGAGCCAGTAAGGTGCCACTGGCGCCAAGGCTAATCGCAACTAATAGCGTACCCCATAAGGTTTTATTTATTTTTAGATTACATAACATGTTGATATTTCCTCCATTTGTGTTGTTGTTAATTATCGCCTGTCCCCGGACAAATATTGGCGATAACCCGTAGTACTCATATAAAACTAAAAATCAGATAACGATGTGAGACCATCCCTGAGTTTTGCGTAATTGGATCAATTCTGCACCAGATGCAGTCAGCACGACATCAGGCAGAATCTTGAATTGGGTATTGTTTTTGGTATTAAATTTATCCAGGGTTGACTGGCAGGCGAAAAATATAAGATTGTCATACTCTTGTCTGAGCAGTCTAATCTCTTTGGCATAAGGCGATGTTTGTTGACCGACAAAAGCAAGACCAGGGCCGCTGGCGACGACTTCAACACGAAGTGGTCGACTATTATCCCTGGTCGTTTTTAACAAATATTCCAGTTGTCGGATCAGGCGAGCATAGGCCTCGTTATTATTTTTATTGATATGGAGTACAATTTTTAGATTCGGGTTATTAGCCTGGGCACTGAGAAAACTGTTTATATCACGGTAAGTTTTCTCTGTTGCAGTAGCAGATATTATGGGGCTGGAAATATTCGTTTTTTCGTGGAGCAGGCTTATGAGACCAGCAGTAATCGCAAGCACAACTGAGGCCACCATCGTCCATTTGGTCAAATGACCCTGCTTACCAGATTTTGTGAACGTATATGCCTGATCAATTTTTGGTCGGGCAGATTTTACAAGATCCTTGAGTAAGCGTATTTCACAAATAGCCCGGGCAATGTCCTCGTTAGCCATTTGCTCAGCAAGTACTTGTTCACGTTCTTTGGTGTCAAGCTCATCATCAACGAAAATATTAAGCAGTTCTTCAGAAACTGGCAGAGGTTTTTTCATTTTATCCTCCGTAAATGTTTATTTTGGTCCTGGTCGGATGTTTCATGTTGTAATAATGTTTTGAGTATTACTCGCAACCGTGCCCGGGCACGGCAAAGTCGACTCATAACCGTACCGATGCGAATATTCAGGGCTACAGCTACTTCGCTATATGTCATGCCTTCCATGTCAACGAGGGTCAGGACCTTGCGGTGTTCATCGCTTAATTTGGCGATGGCCGCACGCACCATTTCAACTGTGCGCGAACTATCCAGTTGCGTGAGTGGGGTGTTATCGTCAACCAGCTCAACGTTTTCCATGTCGGTGAGATAGCGTGCTCGACG
>QIGL01000078.1 GCA_003228915.1 Acidiferrobacteraceae bacterium | reverse complement strand
AACTGGAGCGAAGCAAAAAAACAACAAAAGAAAATCTCACAGCTGGAGCGGGATGCCGACAAATTAAAACGTGAGCTAAGAATGCATTTGCCCAACAGCCTGTTCATGCCGGTATCACGGCGCGACTTGCTGGAGGTGCTTACCATGCAGGACAAAATTGCCAACAAGGCCAAGGATATTGCCGGCCTGATTGTGGGTCGTAAAATGGAATTTCCTGAATCGATTTCACTAAAAATAGTTGATTTTGTTGGCCGCTGTATTGATGCTTCAGCGCAGGCGCAAAAAGCAATCAATGAACTTGATGAATTGGTAGAGACCGGTTTTAGTGGCAAAGAAATAAAAATTGTTACCTCCATGATTAAAAAGCTGGACAAAATCGAGTCGGACACCGACAAGATCCAGGTTGAGGTTCGAGGCCAGATATTCAAGGAGGAAGACGACCTCAATCCCGTCCATGTCATGTTCTTGTACAAGATCGTTGAATGGATTGGTGACCTGGCTGACCTGTCACAAAGGGTTGGTAGTCGTCTTGAACTTATGTTGGCAAGGTAGGGGGGAGCATCATGGAATTCGGTACAACTTATATCGTGCTCGCCCTGATATTTGGTTTGATTATGGCCTGGGGGATTGGTGCCAATGATGTGGCCAATGCTATGGGCACCTCAGTCGGGTCCGGTGCAATCACGATTAAACAGGCAGTTATTATTGCTGCCATTTTTGAATTTGCCGGCGCCTTCCTGGCAGGTGGCCAGGTTACCAAAACTATTCGTAAGGGCATTATTGATTCAAATTTATTAGTCGACCAGCCTGATTTGTTAGTCCTGGGCATGTTGTCGTCATTGCTGGCAGCGGGCATCTGGTTATTACTGGCTTCCCGCAAAGGCTGGCCCGTTTCGACCACCCACTCCATTATTGGTGCGCTTGTTGGTTTTGCCGCCGTCGGTATTGGTATGGAGGCAGTGAAGTGGACCAAGGTAGGATCTATTGTTTTAAGCTGGATTATATCGCCAGCCATTGCCGGTATTATTTCCTACTGGATTTTTCGCAGTGTCCAGAAATTTATATTGAATACTGATAATCCATTTGAAAGCGCTAAACGTTTCGTACCAATTTATATTTTTATGGCCGGTTTTGTTATTGCCCTGGTAACTATTTTCAAGGGCTTGAAACACGTCGGCCTGGAATTAAGCACCGAGTACAGTTATGGGCTGGCTGTCCTGTCTGGTCTCGTGGTCATGGTGATTGGTACCTTGATAATACGCCGCATTAAACTGGACCCGGAAGCCGACAAGGATTTTCACTTTGCTAATGTTGAGCGTGTTTTTGCCGTGTTAATGATAGTGACGGCATCAGCCATGGCTTTTGCCCATGGTTCTAATGATGTCGCCAACGCCATCGGCCCCATGGCCGCGGTGCTGGGTATTGTCCAGAGTGGTGGCGCAGTGGCGCAAGACTCTGCCTTGCCCCTGTGGGTATTGGTGCTGGGCGGTGGTGGTATTGTTGCTGGTTTGTTGATGTATGGCCAAAAAGTGATGAAAACCATTGGTAAGCAAATAACCGAGTTAACCCCCAGCCGTGGTTTTGCCTGTGAATTATCGGCCGCCACCACCGTGGTGTTTGCATCTGGTGTCGGTATCCCAGTTTCGACAACCCAGACACTGGTGGGCGCGGTACTGGGTGTTGGTTTGGCGCGCGGGATTGGGGCGCTTAACTTACGGGTAGTGCGGACGATTTTCTTGTCCTGGATAGTGACCTTGCCAGTAGGGGCTGTACTTTCGGTTCTTATTTTCTTTATTCTTAAGTGGATCTTTATTTAAGGAAACTCTGATTAATATATGTTTGTCATTCCGACCGAAGTGGAGGAATCTTGTCAGTTCCTGATACTACTGAGTTGAGATCTCTCGGCAACTGCTCCATGCGTTGCTCTAGCTCCTCCATCCATGGAGTCGTCCACTGCGGTCGAGATGACAATTGATCAGAGATTTCTTAAAAATAATTATCACAAAACAAAAATAAAATATAAAAAATTGATTCAGACGCCCCGATTTTACTAATTGTATGTTCGGGGTGTTTTTTTTCGTCTTCATATGCAAGCCCCGTGATATAATGATCCGCCATGGATGTGAGTGAATTACTGGATGACCTGAACGAAGCCCAGCGCGAGGCGGTTGCCTCCCCTGCGGGTGCGTTGCTGGTACTGGCAGGTGCCGGTAGTGGTAAAACACGGGTATTGACCCGGCGCGTGGCATGGCTGGTAGCAGTTGAGAAAATATCACCCCTTTCTATCCTGGCCGTGACCTTCACTAACAAGGCTGCCCAGGAAATGCGCGGTCGTATTGAAACCATGCTTGGTTTTCCGGTTGGGGGTATGTGGATGGGCACCTTCCACGGCATGTGCCATCGTTTCCTGAGAAAACACTGGCAGGATGCCGACCTGCCACAAAATTTTCAGATCATTGATAGCCAGGACCAGCTGCGGTTAATCAAAAGACAACTCAAGAGTATGGGGCTGGATGAGGCCTACTGGCCACCCAAACAGGCCCAGTGGTTTATTAACCACCACAAGGAAGAGGGCCACCGACCTAAATCATTAAGTGGTATTACGGATTCGCAAAACCAGCAGTTACTGGCTGTATACCAGGAATACGAGGCGACATGCCAGCGTGGCGGGCTGGTTGATTTTGCTGAACTATTGCTGTGCACCTATGAGTTAATGCGTGATAACGCGGTCCTGCGCGAGCATTACCAGGAACGTTTTCGCCATGTGCTGGTTGACGAGTTCCAGGATACCAATTCGATCCAGTATGCCTGGTTAAAACTATTTGCCGGTGGTTATAACAATCTGTTTGCAGTGGGTGATGATGACCAGTCGATTTATGGCTGGCGTGGTGCCCGGGTTGAAAATATTCTGCAATTTGAAAAAGACTTTGCTGGTACTGGCCTGGTACGCCTGGAACAGAATTACCGTTCTACCGCTACCATCCTGAGCGCCGCCAATGCAGTGATTAGCAACAATGGCAACCGCATGGGAAAAAATCTCTGGACCGATGGCGAACAGGGACAACCCATCCAGTTATATGATGCCCATAATGAATACGATGAAGCCCGGTTTATTGTTGACCGGATTAGCGATTGGGTAAGCCAGGGTAACGAACGCCAAAGTGTTGCCATCCTGTATCGTTCCAATGCCCAGTCCCGTGTATTTGAAGAAATCCTCATGCAGGCTGGTATGCCCTACCGGGTTTATGGCGGCCTGCGATTTTTTGAGCGCATGGAAATAAAAGATGCACTGGCTTATTTGCGTATGACCAGTAATCGTAATGACGATGCGTCTTTTGAACGAATTTATAATACACCGACCCGGGGCATTGGTAACAAGACCATTGAAATGATCAGGGAGTTGGCAAAAACGGAAGCCAAATCCATGTGGCAGGCAACATTGCAGTTAGTACAAGGGGATAATTTAACACCGCGAGCCAGTAATGCCGTTAAGAGTTTTGTCATGTTAATTGATCAGCTGGCCAGGGATACCATAGATTGCACGCTTTCCGATAAAGTGGAGCAAATGTTATCGGCCTCCGGGTTAATGGAACACTTTAAAAAAGAGAAAGGTGAAAAAGCAGAAACACGCATAGAAAACCTGAAAGAATTGATTTCTGCTGCTGATAATTACGTGCCAGATACCGCCGTTGAAGAGGCGGATGGCTTGGCTAGCAGTGGTGGCATGGATTTACTGTCATCGTTCCTGGCCCATGCGGCACTGGAAGCCGGTGAAGGCCAGGCCGAGGCGTGGGAAGATTGTGTCCAGTTAATGAGTCTGCATTCAGCCAAGGGGCTGGAGTTTCCCGTTGTTTTTCTCACGGGTATGGAGGAAGGCCTGTTTCCCCACCAGCGATCACTGGATGAAGAGGGTCGGCTCGAGGAAGAGCGTCGACTTTGTTATGTCGGTATGACCCGGGCCATGCAACAGCTCTATATTAGTCATGCCGAAGTGAGGCGTTTATATGGTAATGAACGCTATACCAGCCCGTCACGATTTTTGGGTGAAATCCCCGATGAATTCCTGGCACCGGTCAGGCCTGCACGTCCAGCAAATGTCACCGGAAATGCTTCTGGAAATTTTAGGGGAGGCAGCAACCAGGGTTATGTTGCCCAAAGCGTGCCTGCACACAAGCGTAGCGAAGATTACAATATTGGCTATAAGCTGGGCCAACGGGTGCGCCATGAACGGTTTGGCGAAGGTGTTGTGGTCAATATTGAAGGCCAGGGCCAACAGGCACGTTTGCAAGTTAATTTTGAAAATATTGGCTGTAAATGGCTTGTATTGGTCTATGCTAACCTGGATGTTATTTAATTTACCTAAATATTAGTTTCATCGGTTGCTTTATTTAATTACACTTCAAGCAGGATGGTTAACACCGATATCCGCAACCAGTACCCAGGCAGGAAAGTAAAATATGAGTAATGCTGATAAAAAATTTGGTTTTTCGGCCGGCAAGACCCTGGCCTTAATTATCGCTATTATATTTTTGGCCGAGTTAGTGGTGATGGCCATTCTGATAAAAACAGATTTAATGCGAGTCAGGTCTTCAGCAGTATTCATCATTAATTCAGCATTGCTGGCCGCCATAGCCGGACCACCTATTTACTTGCTTATCTTAGTTCCACTGCAACGTATGGCGGGAGTTCTGTCTATTGAAGGCGCGCGCCAAGCCAGTGAAGACAGTCAGTTTGATGAATTAACCCAGGTTTTAAGTCGGCGCGCGGTTACTGTTGATTTGCTGGAATCAATTGCCCAGAGTGAACGTTATAGCAACACTCTGTCTGTAGCCATGGTTGACGTGGATCAACTGCAAAAAATAAATGCTGAACACGGTAGTGATGCCGGTGACGAAGTTTTAAAGAATGTCGCCGCGGCATTAATTGAGGCACTGCGTTTGCCGGATCGTGTTGGCCGTTATCATGACGAAGAATTTTTAGTAATACTGCCACAGACGAGTGTTGCCGACGCAGAAAATATCTCAGAGCGCATTCGTGAATCGATTAGCCTGATATCTGTTGATAGCAAAGCCGGGCCATTTAGCGCAACAGTGAGTATTGGTATTACCGAGTTTATCCAGGGTGATGATCTCGGCGGTATTTTATCGCGGGTTGAGAGCGCGGTTGCCAAGGCCAAGAGTGAGGGTAGTAACTTGGTAAAAACTGCCTAGGGAACCACTGATTAATCCCTGAAGTGGCGCTGGCTGTGTTAAAAAGGAACTCGAAATGCTCATTTACTACCGTGTAAATTCCGCGTTCTCGTTCTTTTTTTCCTAGTCATCATCCACTTGATGAATTAATCAGAGGCTCCCAAGTATTAAACTTTATTTAAAACCCTATTTCATTTCCAATATGCCCGGGCTACCACGGCATATAAACATTTTTTGTAATTTCATTTCATGAACCTGCTTGAAAAAATTTCGACTTCGCTTGAAGTCTTGTCGGAATGGTCGGGTCGTATTGCCGCATGGCTTGTATTGCTACTGGTGAGTGTTGTTGTTTATGATGTGCTTAATCGGGTAATTTTTCGCAATGGTTCCGTGGCGCTACAGGAACTAGAGTGGCATTTATTTGCAATTATTTTTTTGGTGGGCAGCGCCTATACACTTAAACATAATGCCCACGTCCGGCTGGAATTATTTTATCAGCACTTTAGTATCCGAACCCGTGCCTGGATAGATCTCCTCGGCACATTATTTTTTCTGCTGCCTTTGTGCCTGGTTATTATTAGCAGTGCCTGGCCATTCATATATAACGCTTACCATTTTGGTGAAGGTTCGCCTGATCCGGGCGGCCTGCCCTATCGTTTTTTAATTAAATCAGTTATACCACTTGGTTTTTTGCTGCTGTTACTTCAGGGCGTCGCTATGATTGCTCAAAAAATACAGGTGTTAATGCCGGGACACGGGCAAGCAGACCAGGAAAATAAATTGGAAAATGGCGGGGATCAGTCCTGATGGAAGTACTGGCCCTGTTCATGTTTGTTGCCCTGATTGGTTTGTTACTCCTGGGCTACCCGGTTGCCTTCAGTATTGGCGCAGTTGCATTATTGTTTGGCATTCCTGCTTTAGGGCTTGAATTTTTTAACCTCTTGCCATTACGGATATGGGGCGTGATGACTAATTTCACGTTACTGGCCGTACCCCTGTTTGTTTTTATGGGCGTGATGCTGGAAAAATCCGGCCTCGCCGAAGACCTGCTTGAAACAATGGGATTGTTGTTCGGTAATATTCGTGGCGGCATGATGATATCTATCGTGGTCGTGGGCGGTTTGCTGGCAGCGACCACCGGCGTTGTCGGTGCGACGGTGGTAACCATGGGCGTGATTGCCTTGCCTGCCATGTTAAAGCACGGTTATTCGGCGTCTTTTTCCAGTGGCACTATTGCCGCAGCTGGGACCCTTGGGCAGTTGATCCCGCCCAGCATTATCCTGATATTACTGGGTGATGTGATTGGTGTGCCGGTTGGCAGACTCTTTGCTGGAGCCGTGGTGCCGGGCGTGATATTGATATTCCTGTTTATAGTTTTTATCCTGATCTTTTCACGCATGCGGCCAGACTTGGCACCCCTGCCGGATAAATCCAGACTACGAACCCAATCTGACATGCACCTGGCAGTACGCGTGATGCGTGGATTAATACCGGCGTTATCGCTTGTGGTGGCAGTGCTCGGGTCTATATTTTTTGGCCTGGCATCACCTACAGAATCAGCCGCGTTTGGCGCAGCCGGTGCCGTAATCCTGTCGGCACTTAATAAAAGACTGAGCTTTAAACAAATGAATGACGCGGCCCTGGATACTATGCGCTTAACCAGTATGGTGTTTATGATCCTGGTTGGCGCCACTGCTTTTGGGCTGGTTTTCCGTGGCATGGGTGGTGATGGCCTGTTGGAAGATTTAATGATCCAGTTGCCGGGCGCCCAATGGGGATTCCTGGCTGTCAGTATGTTGTTGCTATTTGTGCTGGGTTTTTTCCTGGATTTTCTTGAAATCTGTTTTATTGTCGTGCCAATCCTGGCGCCTATTGCCATTAGTCTGGGCATAGATCCCTTGTGGTTCGCGATATTGATTGCCGTGAATTTGCAGACTTCATTTTTGACGCCGCCATTTGGTTTTTCCCTGTTTTATCTCAAGGCGTCGGCGCCGTCGTCGGTTAGCATCAACGATATATATAAAGGTGTCATACCCTTTATTTTGATACAGGTATTTCTTATTCTTGCGATAATCAGTTTTCCAAAATTAACATTATGGTTGCCAGACTTGATGGATAGCATGCAAGGTTATTAATATCTGGATCATTATAATTCCAGGCTTCTGGAATAAAAACCTGATCAGCTCGTCTTACTTCTACAAAACATAAACTATTAATTATCTAATATGAAAAACATAAAAAGAGCTTTATTAATTACGAGTTTGTCCCTGGCGTCATTTGCATTTTATGCAGAGGGTCAGGCCGGTAGTATATTGCCAGCACCGGAAAAATTATCCAGTCACGCTTATGCCTGGATTGGCCCCTATGGCCCACCAAAAAAATCGAACAAGGGGTTTAGAATGAACATGGGCTTTGTTGTCGGTAACAAGGCCGTGGCAATTATTGACAGTGGTTATACACCGGCCATGGCACACGAAATGTTGAGCTATATCAAGTCCGTTACTACCGTCCCGGTCAGGTATGTAATCAATACCAATTCACAGCCGCATCGTTTTTTTGGTAATTCTGTTTTCAAGAAGGCCGGTGCTTCAATACTGGCTCATCCGACAGAAGTGTCCAGAATGAAAAATAGTAGTGCCGGTTTTGCATCTGGTATTGAGCGGGCACTGGAACTTAAAAAAGATAGCGTTAAGTTACCCGCTTTTCCCGATCAAATTGTGGTTAAAGAAAAACGTATTAACCTGGGCGGTGTCAATATTCGTCTTGTCCCAATGCCGGCAAATCATACGGCAGGTTCCCTGGTTGTAGATGTGGTAGAAGATAAAGTTATTTTTGCTGGCGATGTATTGTACGGTGGTCGTTTGCTGGCTATTGTCCCGATCAGCAATACCAAAACCTGGCTGCAGTCTTTCGACAGTTTAAAAAAATATGGTGATGCAACCTTTGTTCCGGGCCATGGCAAGCCCGGTAAACTGGCTAAGTTCAGAAAACCAACCCGGGATTATTTACAGCTTTTGTATTCTCATATGTCGAAAGCAATAGATAATGGTGTCGGTTTGCAGGATGCAATGGAAAGCCTGGACCAGAAGAAATTTTCTTACCTGGAAAATTTTAAAGAGCTGTCAGGACGAAACGCCAGTTGGGCCTACCTGGAACGAGAGAAGGCTTTTTTTGATTAAGGAAACTCGGATCAATATATGTTTGCCATTACGACATATGTTTGTCACTCCGACCTATATGTTTGTCATTCCGACATGTTTGTCATTCCGACCGAAGCGGAGGAATCTTGTCACTTCCTGATACTACTGAAGTTCCATGGGTTGAGATCTCTCGGCAACTGCGCCTCGGCTTTGTCTCCTGAGTCGCTC
>QIGL01000045.1 GCA_003228915.1 Acidiferrobacteraceae bacterium | reverse complement strand
GGTTTCTCCATCTTATTTCTTCCTCTTCTCCAGCCCTCAAATATATGTTATCTCACACATTCACTGTATGGCGACAGCTTGACACATAGGGAAGGTAACTACTCAGCGAACAGTCAAAATTAACAGTAGGTATTATAGGCTGGCTAGAGTGATTTTTTCAAATAGTATTGAGACTACGCTAACTACTCGCGAAAATAGTATGAACGGGTTATCACATAAATCACACCCTGCTCTTCTCCAAGCAAATGTATGTTGAGAGCAGGGCCACCTCATGAAGAATTTTTGTTAACGACTAAATCCGGAATATGATCATCCCACCCACACATTTTTATTAGTCTCTTTACAGACTGCTTTTTGGTTTTTCCAAGCTGTAGCTTGCTGCGGGGATTATTTTTGATAACCCATACGTCTATAGGTTAACAGTGCCAGATTAAAAAACAGCACTGCACAAATAAGTAGTTTGATCATAAAAGGGGCAATACTTGAAAAATCTCCTTCTCTCAAGATAATTTCCAAAAAACCCTCCAAGCCCCAATTCATGGGCGACAGTTGCGCTAATAATTGCATCATTTCAGGCATCACAAAGGTTGGAACCATAATGCCGCCGATAGCCGCTAATATAACGTTGCCGAGACCACCAATAGTGGTTGCCTGTTCCGTAGTTTTGACTACCGTAGCGATAAATAGCGCAAAACTGATTGCCATGATGCTGACAGAGAAAGTCATGGGCAGCAAAAGCCATGCATTCGCCCCCAATGTTATTCC
Organism: Acidiferrobacteraceae bacterium; assembly: GCA_003228915.1. GTDB lineage: Bacteria > Pseudomonadota > Gammaproteobacteria > Acidiferrobacterales > SZUA-150 > SZUA-150. The sequence continues at coordinate 6,087 of QIGL01000045.1, read as the reverse complement.
CTCCCCGCCTATGAGTGGTAGTGCGTAGATGCCAACCAGAAACATCAGTAGAGCCTGGAATATATTTATACACATATATGGGATAAATTTTCCAATTAAAATGTAACTAGAGGGTATCGGCATGGTTTTTAGGCGCTGCAATGTGCCAAATTGTTTCTCGAGAATAAAGGTTGTTGATATCGGAATGAGTACAAAAAACATAGAAAATATTAGCCATGCTGGAACACTTTGCTCTACCGAACTAGGTTGTTTCGCTCTGTTCTTGTAAAGTGCATTTTCATTGATGAATTTCAAATGGCTAAATCTTTCCTGTTCAGCAGCGGGGATTTTACCTCGCATCATGTTATTCAGCTGAATTGCTACGGGTTTCTGGTTTATCAGTAGGTAAATCAGCTTGCGTAAATATTGGGGCGCGGTCGGTGAATAATAGAGCTGTAACAGTTCATCGCTTTTATCTGTAAATGACGATCCAGTCAGTTGCAGGACATATCCTTCAGGGATTCTAACTATCGCTGATAGACTGTCCCTGGTTATCGTTTCTTTGATCTTGGTGCCTGGTGTGTACATGACGGCTTCCAGTGCTGACTGTGTAAGTAAGTCTTTACCTGCGTCAGTTAATTGATCATTCGGGTTATCAAATATGAATCCAACTTTAATCACCTTGCTACTATTATTGTTAAAAGTATTTTGCAAACTCAGTGACATGATAAATATGAATGCCATTGGCATTAAAAACAGGACTGCGAGGGCATGTATATCTCTGCCAACGAGTAAAAACTCTTTTTTGATAATGGAAAATAACATGCTACTAATTTGTTGGCTTAGCCTGCGTTAAGTCAAAGAACAAGGATTCCAGAGTTTTTCGTCCGTATTGAATACCTTCTATTTCGATGTTGTTGTCTGATAATAACTGCAGAAGTTGTGTGATATCATTTTGTGATGTGATTGAGCCTGATATTGTATTGCCCTTTAAAATCAAGCCATGTTTGTAAATGAAGTCATGCGCTGGTTGGTTAAGTGTTTTAAAATTTATATCTTCGATGGTGTGAACTCTAATAATAGAGGCTGACTGGAGAAGTTCATCAAGTGACCCGGATGCGATTAGCTTCCCCTTGTCCATAATCGTTATGTGATCACACAATTTCTGAATCTCATCCATGTAGTGGCTGGTATAGAGAATCGTTGTTCCTTGTTCGTTCAGAGATTTTATGGTCTGTAATATAAAGCTCCTTGAATACGGATCTATGCCTACAGTAGGTTCGTCCAACATTAACAGGGTGGGTTTATTCAGTAAACCGATGGCCAAGTTTAATCTACGTTTTAAACCACCAGAGTACGTTATTGCCTGGTGATGCTGGTACGCCCCCAAACCAGTGAGTTCAATTGCTTTTGCTATGGCCTTTCTTGGATTTTCGATTGCGGGGTAAAATCGACTGAAAAAATTCAAATTTTCATAGGCAGTGAGTTGTGAATAAAAAGCATACTCCTGAGGAACCACGGACAAATCTTGTAAAATAGCCATCCGGTTATTTTTATAACCTTTATTGTTGATCTTAACGCTGCCTTTCAAGGGTGATATCAAGCCGGAGATCAACGAGATCAAAGTTGTTTTGCCTGCGCCATTAGCCCCTAGTAAACCAAGCAGTTGGCCACGTTTTACGCAAAAATCCAGTCCATTAAAAATTGGGAGTTGTTTTGGGTAGGAAAATGTTACGCTGTTAATACTAATCATACTATGCGGAGGGTCTCGTGGGCTTAATCAGCAAGCCCTTGTATCCCGATAAAAAACTCTTGCTCTTCGCGTAGAGATAACCTAGAGCAAAACGCAAAAACCGTGCTACATGATTTGGGTACATGAACGTTAGCTTGATGTAGTGAAGTCCAATTTTAGGTCGATTATAAAAAGCGACCAGAATTTCCTGGTATTGTCGATCTAGCTCTTCTACTGACAAACCTTCTGGAGACCAGACAAAATTCATCCCATTCATTTTTTCCCAATGATCTGCTCTAATATTAGTGCCATATAACTCTCGATAAATAGGTGAGCCTGGATATGGGGTGAATTTAGTTAGATTCATAATGGTCATGGGTATACGGCGAATAAACTCCTTGGTTTGTTTGATTGTCTCTTTATCTTCTCCGGGAAAGCCCAACATAAATAAGCCCTTGGTTCGAATACCTGCTTCAGCTGTCCAGTTTATGGCCTGCTCTGATTTTTCCAAATCGGCGGCTTTGTCCATTTTTTTCAATAACAGGTTTGATCCTGTCTCCAGACCAAATGATATTTCCCAGCAACCCGCTTTTTTCATTAGCCCCAATACCCCCGGTTTAACGGTATCGACACGTGCCGAGCAGCTCCAGGTCATTTTAAGTCCGGATTCAAGAATCATATTGCAAAGTGCAGTGACACGCACCTTGTTCGCCAAAAAAAGATCATCGACAAACATGATATGGCGTACGCCGTAGGTATCATGCAGGTGCTGCATCATTTCAAATACTTTAACAGGAGAATAGTTTCTTACTCGGTCACCAAAGGTAGATGTATCACAAAATTTGCAATGGAATGGACAGCCACGCGAAGCCGCGATGCTTGCAACTGGACCGCGAGGAAAATCAAAGATGGCCGGTTTATACGCTTGTGGGAAATCAGGTAACAAGTCCCACGCGGGCATGGGTAATTCATCTAATACACGATTAATAGCTTTACCTGGCGTCGCATGTACAAATGAATTTTTCCTGAAAATAATACCAGGTACCTGCATTAAATCTGTCCCTGCCGCCAGTGCCGTGAGTAGTTCTACCAGGATTTTTTCACCTTCGCCATTGACCGCATAATCAAATTCTTTAAAACGTCGAATGGTTTCCTGCCCCATTGATGATATATGAGGGCCGCCGACGATGATTATCGTACTGGGTGAGCCTTGTTTTATTTTGCGAGCGATTTCTGCAGCGCTCCATACCCCAACAGTAAATAAAGTAATTCCAACATAGGCTGGCTTTTTTTCGATAACCCTTTCGGCAACCTGCGCTACAGTTAGATTAAGGATGTCACTTTCAATGATTGCAGGCTGGTAACCCTGTTCCCGTACCTCTGCGGCGAGATGCAACAAGCCTAGAGAGGCAGCCTGGTTAGTAATATGCTTAACGAATTCATAGCCCGGCGCAATACGTTCATAAGGCGGATTAATAAAGATAAACTCTCTACTATTTCCTAATGTCTGTTGATGTTTCATCCTTCCCCCTGCTCGAGTCGTTTTTTGCCCAGCACACCCAGAGGGCACTCAGAGACGAACGGTCTGTCATTAATATATTCAATCTGCTGTCGCATAATCACCCTCCGGATTAGTAACTCATCACAACTTGAAATTAACTTCTTTTACTTTGGTTGATTTTCCTCGTAAATCAAGCTTACGCTTGCGTTGAGAGCGTAAGTTTTGGCGGAAATCAAGCATAAAAAAAACATAATAATAAAATTTAAAGATGAGTAGATGGCGGCCAACAGGCAAGCCCCGAAACAAATCTCCAGCCAATAAGGAGGTTACACCCCTCTCTCTTTTTAAACGTGTATCAGCTCTTACCATGAATAAATATCGCATTGCAGGCTGTGTTATTCGATAAATAAACCATGAAAATGTTTTTAATGCCAAGCGTACTTCCTTGTCATGTTTCTTGATTAACTGCTCCGATTTTTTTGGATGATCCAGTATGGTGTTAACAACTTTGGCACCTTTTAAACTACCCACCATCGCTAGCAATACCCCACTTGAAAAAACCGGGTCGAGAAAAGCATAGGCATCACCTACCATTAAATAACCATCCCCTGCCATTTGGGATGCTGAATAAGTGAAGTTGCCTGTCGCAGTGACAGGTGTAATTAATTTTGCCTCTTGCATGCGCTTGGCCACTGGCGGGCATAGTGCGATGGTGTCCCACAAAAATTCCTCAATATTGGTTTTACGCGAGTTTAAATAGTGAGGCCAACAAACTACACCCACACTCATGCTGCCATCTTTAAACGGGATCATCCAGAACCAGCCATAATCAAACCAGGCAATAGAAATGTTGCCTTCATCACGACCTTCACGTCTGGTGACGTTATCAAAATGAGCAAAAACTGCAGCGCTATTGTGCTTTTTACTGCGTTTTTTTGTGTTAAATTTGCTGGCTAGGAATGTCGATCGACCTGATGCATCGACAATAAAGCGCGCATGCCATTTCAGGGTGTTACCATTGCTATCGATACCGTCTATAAGTGAGGAGTGATCATCATTTATAGTGATGGCAACAGCGCGGGTTTTTTCAAATGTTTTAACGCCATTTTTTTCCGCGTTACGGAATAAGATGGTATCCAGTTCTTCACGTTTAACTTCATAGGCAAAGGGAAAACTACCATCCAGCGCATTTTCAAAATAATAGGTAGCTGGGCACCGATGATTTTCGTCATTGAATTCGGCACCATATTTACGTATACCAATTCTTTCTACTTGCTCAAGAACACCCAGTTCTTCAAATATGGGCATATTCATTGGTAATAAAGACTCACCAATATGAAACCGGGGATGCTGTTCTTTTTCCAGCATCACCACAGAACGTCCCATTTGAGCCAGTTTTGTCGAAATAGTGGAGCCTGCAGGCCCACCGCCTATTACCAGGACATCACACTTATAAATATTTTTAGTACTACGCATCACTACCTTCTATGATTTTTTTTGACAACGAACACCCCATCAATTTTAACGCGGCTTCAGGTAGTTTACGCAAAAAAACATGCCATTTTAATAATCACTTGATCTTTAATGTTTGACCAGTATTTTTCAATAGCTCACTCGGACGACAGGAAAGTCAGGTAGATGCAATTCCCATTCCTGAAGCTGTTGCACCGGATAAACCGTGTGCAGTTGTATTGGCACCGCAAAGGAAAAGATTTTTAATTTCAGATCGACCTTTAAAGTTGAAAGGAGCAAATTGACGCAAGGTTTTTTCTGTGCCGTAACAGCTACCATTCGTAGATGATGTGGTTGAATAGAAGGGACAGTCCAGTTAAGAGATAAACACCTTAACTGGAGGATTAAAATGCCCACAAGGAAAAAGTATTCAAAAGAATTTAAAATAGATGCCGTTCGGAAGATGTCAATCATTTTGAGACACAAACCCTTTGAATTTAGTGTCGCGACTTGTCGCTACTTTGCACGAGTGTCGGCTTGTTAATCCATACCGCTTCGGGCAATTTGGTTGTCGCAGGAGGTTTTTTCACAAAGCGCTCAGGATGTTGCTGATAGGCGGCATCCAACACTTCCTGTCTCTGTCCGCCCGTAGTGAACCACTTCAGGTGGATAAAGGGCAATCCCGGAATGACAGTGCTTCTTGTTGTACCATTCGAAAAAAAAGTTCTGCAAAATCCCCTGGAATCTTCTATGCTCCCAAAGCGCTTCGGAAATTCCGGACGGTATTTCAGCGTCTTAAACTGGGATTCCGAATAGGGATTGTCATTGCTCGTATGCGGCCTGCCGTGGGTCTTTGTCACGCCAAGATCCGATAGAAGCAAGCAACTACCTTTGATTTCATTGAGCTTCCTCTGTCAGCTGCTCTTCCTTCACTGCCTGCTTTTGAATACTCTCTCTGATCAGCTTCTTTGCCAGAGCCGATGATTCCAGATGGGCCACCATCCAGCCAACAATATATCGGCTAAAGATGTCCATGATGACGTAAAGGTGATAGTAACATCACTTTACCGGTACTGACAACTTTGTAATATCCCAGGACCAAACCTGATTTGGCCCAGTGGCCAAAAGTTCCGGCTTGCTGTATTTCGGGTGCCGCAGATGTCTCCTCCTTTCCTTAATCTCGTTGTTTTCACCAAGAAGACGGTACATGGTGCTGATCGAACAAAGATCGTGCCCTTCGTCTAAGACGGGTGGCATAAACCGATCACGATTCTGCACGAACTTCTTTACGTCATTCTTTTTACTGACTTTAATTTTTTCCCCTCAGGCGTGCCCTATGTGTCAAGCTGTCGCCATACAGTGAATGTGTGAGATAACATATATTTGAGGGCTGGAGAAGAGGAAGAAATAAGATGGAGAAACC
>QIGL01000070.1 GCA_003228915.1 Acidiferrobacteraceae bacterium | reverse complement strand
CCCATACCCACCTCAAGTAACACCACATCGAGATCAGTTTTATTTTCAAAAAAAATAACAAGCGCGGCAAGCGTTGTAAATTCAAAATAAGTTAATTCGGTATCATCGCCACGGGCCTGCTCTACCTTTTCGAATGCCTGTATTAGCACACCATCAGCGGCATTTTTATTATTAATACGTATTCGCTCATTAAAATTTATTAAATGCGGTGAGGTATAGGCGCCAACAGCATACCCGGCTGCTAATAAAATATTCTCCAGAAAAGCAACGGTTGAACCCTTACCATTGGTGCCTGCAATTGTAAGAATCGTGGTGGCTGTCGGTTTTGCTGTTAGCCTCAGAAATACTTTACTGACCCGATCCAGACCCAGCTTTATATTTTCAGGATGCAGACCCTCAATATAGTCTAGCCAGTTGGCCAGGGAGTCTTTTGGGTGTTTGGTGGGCGTTTTGTGGATAGGGGCGTCAGGCCTGGGAACGTTTTTTGTTTTCTTCTGAAGCTTGTTGATCACTTTCCTCATCAACAGATTTTGGAGATGCCGGAGGAACCGGTTCAACTTCTGCTGAAGCAGTTACCTGGTCTTTGCGTTCGCCCAGGCTGGCGCCCAGTTTAGTTAAAATACCGACGACTTGATCGCGCATTTGTTTGCGAGGAATAATCATATCAATTGCGCCATGATCTAGCAGAAATTCTGATCTTTGAAATCCTTCTGGCAAGGTCTCCCTTACTGTTTGTTCGATGACACGGGGACCTGCGAATCCTATTAATGCTTTTGGCTCGGCAATAATCACGTCACCCAACATTGCAAAACTTGCTGACACACCGCCCATGGTTGGATCGGTTAATACAGAAATAAAAGGAATTCCTTTTTTGCCCAATCGCGTCAGGGACGCAGAAGTTTTCGCCATTTGCATTAATGAGAATAATGCCTCCTGCATACGCGCACCGCCACTGGCAGAAAAACATACAAAAGGAATTTCCCGATCCAGGCAGACATTCACAGCACGGACAAATCGTTCGCCAACTACCGAACCCATCGAGCCACCCATAAACGCAAATTCAAAGGCACCGGCAACCAGCGGCAAGCCCTTGACCGCGCCTTGAATCACAACTAGCGCATCTTTTTCACCGGTTTTTTTCTGGGCATCACTAAGTCGATCTTTGTATTTTTTACTGTCTTTAAATTTTAAAATATCTTTCGGTGCCAGCTCAGCGCCAATCTCAAGTCGTGGTTCAGGATCGAGAAACAATTCCAGGCGTCGACGAGCACCAATACGCATATGGTGCTCACATTTAGGGCAAACATTTTGATTGGTCTCGATTTCGGCACTGTATAAGACAGCACCACAGGCAGGACATTTTTTCCAGAGACCCTCGGGCACAGATTTTCTCTGGCCATCACCCTTGATCTTGGGTGGCAATAATTTATCAAACCAACTCATGCAGCAACTCCGACTTTATCGATCGCCTCCCTCAGGCTTGTAACAAATGTGGTAACACTTTCGATTATAGCCTCTTTCTGCCCATCATTAACGTTTCGATCGCCGACCTCCTCAATACGTTTTACCAGGGCGCTGCCAACCACAACGGCGTCGGCCAGGGTTGCTACCTTGGCGGCGGTTTCCGGATCGTTTATGCCAAAACCCACGGCCAGCGGCAACTGGGTATATTTTCGAATTTCTCCAATTTTATCAGACACTTCGGCCATATCTATGTGTTTTGCGCCAGTCACACCACGCAAGGAAACATAGTATATAAAACCGCTGGCCATGGCGGTAACGGCCTGAATTCGCGCCTCAGTACTGGTCGGGGCGAGCAGAAAAATCGGATCCAGCTTATAAGTACTGAGGGCATCTTTCAGTGCCGCAGCTTCTTCTGGTGGCATATCTACTGTTAATACGCCATCAACGCCAGATTTGGCCGCAATCCTGGCAAATTCCTGGTAACCCATAACCTCAATCGGGTTCAGGTAACCCATGAGCACGACTGGTGTGTCAACGTTTCTTTGCCTGAATTCCTGCACCATATCCATGCAATCACGCAGGCTCACGCCTCTCTCGACAGCCCGCTCACTGGCACGCTGGATCACAGGGCCCTCGGCCATAGGATCGGAAAATGGCACACCCAGCTCGATAACATCGGCACCTGCACCGGCCATGGCATGCATGAGCGAGACAGTGATAGCGGGGTCAGGATCACCTGCGGTAATAAACGGTATTAACGCCGTGCGACCCTGTTTTTTGAGGCTGGTTAATTGCCTGGCAAGGCGAGACATCAGACTGTTATTCCTTCCCGTGCAGCAATGGTGTGTACGTCTTTATCACCCCGGCCCGATAAATTAATCACGATTACCTTATCACGCCCTAATTCTTTGGCCAGCTTTTGGCCATAGGCAATCGCATGACTGGATTCCAGGGCCGGCAATATGCCTTCGACCCTGGTTAATTCATGAAACGCCGCCAATGCCTCGTCGTCGTCAATCGATACATAATTGGCGCGACCGTTGTCTTTTAACCAGGCGTGTTCCGGGCCCACGCCAGGATAATCCAGTCCCGCTGATATAGAATGGGTTTCAATTATTTGCCCGTCATCGGTCTCCATCAGGTAAGTTCGATTGCCATGCAATACACCGGGACGACCTGCCGATAAGGGTGCGGCGTGATGGCCCGTGGCAATCCCCTCGCCTGCCGCCTCTACACCATAGAGTGCAACATGCTCGTCATCAATATAAGGATAAAACAATCCCATGGCGTTGGAACCACCACCGACACAGGCAACAAGGGCATCAGGGTCACGGGGCTCAAACTCCGACAGCTGGTAACGCACTTCCCGGCCAATCACTGACTGAAAATCCCGCACCATTGCCGGGTAAGGATGAGGGCCGGCAACAGTCCCTATTATATAGAACGTATTATCAACATTGGTCACCCAGTCGCGCATCGCTTCGTTAAGCGCATCTTTCAGGGTCTTCGAACCCGACTCAACAGGCACAACTTCGGCGCCCAGTAATTTCATGCGGTAAACATTAATCGCCTGGCGTTTGATGTCTTCACTGCCCATGTAGACCACACACTCTATCCCCAGTCGTGCTGCAACCGTGGCGGTGGCAACCCCATGCTGACCGGCACCGGTTTCTGCAATAATTCGGGTCTTGCCCATGCGTTTGGCAAGCAATGCCTGGCCAATTGTATTGTTCACTTTATGAGCACCGGTATGGTTCAGGTCTTCGCGCTTCAAATAAATACGGGCACCGCCCCATTTTTCAGTTAAACGTTTCGCCGGATATAAGGGCGAGGGACGACCCACATACAGACGCAGGTCATCCATGAACTCGGCCTGAAACTCGGCATCCTGGCGATACTTTTCATAGGCTTCATTTAATTCTGTCAGCGGATGCATCAGGGTCTCGGCTACAAACAAGCCGCCGTAGGGACCAAAATGGCCGCGATCATCTGGAAGTTTATAAGCCATTGGTTACGCCCTGGCGACCGCCTCAAAAAAAGCAGCCAAGCGGTCGGAGTCTTTAATCCCTTTATCTTTTTCAACACCACTGCTGACATCAACCGCGTAGGGCTGCACCTGCCGGATTGCCTCAGTGACATTTTCGGCATTCAAACCGCCAGCCAAAATCAGGGGCCGCGATAAACCGGACGGTATACGCGACCAGTCGAAGGAATGGCCGGTACCGCCTACCTGGCCAGCCATATAACTATCCAGTAACACACCTGCGGATGCGCCATGGGCACTCACCGCAGCATGGACATCAATGCCTTCGCGCATACGCACTGCCTTGATATAGGGACGATCAAACCCACGGCAAAAATTCGGTGTTTCGGAACCATGGAATTGAATTAAATCAAGGCCCACTTCATCACGAGCCGTACTCACTTGTTCGGCCCGGGCGTCAACAAATAACCCGACCTTGGTAATAAAAGCGGGTAATACTTTTGCTATTTCAGCGGCTTGTTCCACTGTCACACGCCTGGGGCTTTGGGCGTTAAAAACCAGGCCAACGGCGTCAACACCGAGCTCGGCGACCAGCAAGGCGTCTTCGATGCGGGTAATGCCACAGATTTTTATTCTTGTTCGCATGAATCACTCTCAGCGGCCTTTGCAAGAAAATACAATCCGTGCAAAGGCATCTTTTATTAAATATAAAGAACGGGAAAGCTTACCAGAGCGGGCTTGCAGGCGAAAGTTGCACAATGGCACTGCTTTTCGGGTACTCGACGGCCGTTAAATAAAGGCCATCAGGGGGTGCCGTCAACCCACCCTGGGTTCGGTCCCGGGCTACCAGGACAGATTCGGCCCACTCAGGTTCACGTTCGCCGGCACCAATAGTCATTAGCACCCCGGCCAGGTTCCGCACCATGTGATGGAGAAAGGCATTAGCATAAACATGGATATCGATGTAATCGCCGCGGGCCGTAACCTTGAGATGCCGCAACTCCCTGACGGGGCTTTTTGCCTGGCAGGCCACGGCTCGAAACGAAGAAAAGTCATGTTCGCCTACCAGGTAACTGGCTGCCGCCTGCATACGTTTAATATCAAGGTCGCGGTAATCCCAGGAAACTTTTTTTGCCAGGAAAGTAGGTCGTACTCGCCGATTAAGAATCACATAATGGTAATGGCGGCCGGTGGCATCAAAACGTGCATGAAAATCTTCCGCGACCTGGTTTACCCAATGCACCGCCACATCATCTGGTAAGTTGCTATTGATGCCCCTTAACCAGGAATTATTGGTCCTGCTGACATCCACATCAAAGTGAATGACTTGCCCCGTGGCATGGACGCCGGTATCGGTTCGACCTGCCGTTATGACTCGAACAGGTCCGTTAGCAACACTGGTTATGGCTTTTTCTACTTCGTCCTGGACAGTGCGGACATGCTCCTGGTATTGCCAGCCACAAAAGGCAGATCCGTCATACTCGAGTATGGCTGCTAGTCGCACGTGTTAGTCCAATAAAGTGGAATGGTACAAAAAAATAATAGTTAATTACTTTGTATTAAGATTCGGCGTTAAAAACAGAATCAATCTTCTGTTTCAGGCGAATTATTATTGCGACGCTCCTTGAAGCGAGTAACTTTATTGTCTTTGGCCATTTTTACCTGGCCATCAAACTCAGCGCCTTCATCAATCGCAATCGCGGGTGCTTCCAGGTTACCTGCGACCCGGCCCGCTGAGTATAATTCTATTTTGGTGCGGGCCATCACATTACCTTCTACCATACCGGAAATTATCACGACATCAGCAAGTATATTGCCGAGCCAGAATCCTGTTTGTTCAACTTTTAAAACACCGCCGGTATCACAATCACCAATCACTTTGCCGCTAACTGAATGATGCCCGGTGCCACGAATAACGCCCTCAAAAACAGAACCTTCACCAATAGTGGTAGTGAATTTTATTTGCTCGTCGAGGGTACGCCGTTTTTCTTTTTGCGATCCGAACATAGAAACCAACCCTGCAGTATCAAGTCATGTGGATTTTCTCGTTAACAATAGCATTTACCGAAAAACTAACAAGCTGAAAAAATCAGATATGTCCCGTTCCGGACATTTATTTTGCCTGATCAATAATTCGGGTGGTAATTTCATCCACTTCATCGGCAATTTTCATTAGTGCCGGCGAATCTGACAGGAATTCCAGCATGGCCCTTGGTTTAATCATACCAATTTTGGTTTGGCCGTCTTCTTCGTAAACCGAGATTCGGCAAGGCAGGGCCATATTCATGCTCATGTCATCATCCAGGACTTTTTTGGCCTGGTGGGGATTGCAGACTTCCAGCACCTGGCATTCATGTTCGAATGGTACGCCTTTGTTGTTCAGCGTTTCCTTGATGTTATGGATATGTAACACCCCAAATTTATTATTGGTAACCGCTTCCTGCACATCTGCCACGGCCTGCTCTACACTTTTTTCTGTCGTCACTACGTATTTCACTGTTTTCTCTCCTAAAAAATATTTAAATGCGAAGGAAACTTTGATCAATATATGCTTGTCATTCCGACCGCAGTGGAGGAATCTTGTCACTTCCTGAAACTACTGAAGTTCCGTGGGTTGAGATCTCTCGGCAACTGCTCCATGCGCCGGGCATGGATGCCCAAGTGCCACGCAGCACAAGGAGGTGCGAGAGTGGCCGTTGCTCTAGCTCCTCCATGGCCCAGACCAGCCTCTCGACCTCCGGTCTCACCTTCTCCATGGAGTCGTCCACTGCGGTCGAGATGACAATTGATCAGAGTTTTCCCAAAGTTAAAAAATAAAAAAGCAGAATACTTTATTATTAATTGAGTTGCTAATTAGATAAATTGATAAATCGCAGGCTTACCGTTTCATTATATTAAAATTTAACGATAATGTTCATAACAATCTTTAACCCATTGCAATTTACCCCGCTGGCTGTCGATAAATTCCTGCAATTCTTCAGGTAATTTATCTGGCCAGTTCAGGCCATATTTCACCGGCATGATAAGTGGCGCCAAAAGAGATGCTGCTGCCAGGTCGGCCCTGGTAAATTGGTCGCCGACAAGAAAATCCCGGCCATCAAGACCTTTGGCTACCTTGTTAATGGCTTGCACCAGTTTCTCTTTTGATATTTGTGCTGTCTGCTTGTTAATGCCCAAAATAGCAATCATCTTTTTTCGAAGCATGGGAAAAATAAAACGGTACAATATTTTTCCATACCAGGGCCCGTTATGGGTAAAAAAGGGTATAACGATTTTCGGGTAATCCAGCAATACCGAATAAACATAACGCCGGACATTTAACCCAATCTCTTTATCCGCGAAGGACTCCCACTCAAGTGCTGCTCGCTTTAAATCGTCCTGCTCCGGTGTCAGTCTGTTTTTGGGGAATGTTTCATCTAAATAATTAATAATTTTACC
>QIGL01000037.1 GCA_003228915.1 Acidiferrobacteraceae bacterium | reverse complement strand
CTTTTACCATATTATTTTATAAATATTAAATAATATTAATCACAATAATAATTACCTGTCTTTTTTCTTTACGGCTGCTTTTACCTGTTTACCGAAGTTTTTGTCTTTTCGTCGTTTATCATAAGAAGACATTTCATTAAAGTTAGATTCTTTAATCATTTTCAAATAATTATTATACCTTTGTTCTGTTAATTCACCTTCATTGATGGCGGCTAGCAAAGCGCAGCCTTTTTCCGTTACGTGTTGACAATTTCTATACTTGCAGTGCAGCGATAGTTCAATTATATCTTCAAAGGTTTCTTCGATACCAATATCAACGGCTATATTACCAAGCTCCCGCATACCTGGCGTATCCACTATCATTGCACCATTTTCCAGCTGGATTAATTCTCGCCTGGTTGTGGTATGCCGCCCTTTATTATCACTTTCTCTTACCGGCTGAGTTTCAAATAGAGCACTGCCGATTATATTATTAAGCAAGGTTGTTTTACCGACACCGGACGAACCTAACAGGCAATAAGTATGCCCGAACAATAATAATTCTTTAATAGTATCAACATTCATTCCGTCCTTGTTGCTAAAAGGTAATACCATTTCCTTGACAGCAACACTGCTTATGCTCTTTATAATTTGGTTAACTTCTTGATCAGATTTGAGATCACATTTGCTCAACAGTATCACTGGCTTAATATTATTTTCGTTGATCATCACCAGGTATCTTTCCAGCCGGTTCAGGTTAAAATCCAGGTCTGCAGACTGGACAATAAAAGCAACATCAATGTTGGCAGCTATCAATTGATAATCTGGCGTTTTCCCTGATTTTTTTCTTTTGATTAACGTTTTTCTGACTGCAATATCGTAAATAATTGCATAATTATCATTCTCAAGAAAATCTACATACACCCAGTCACCGGTAGTTGGCAAATCAACGGCGGATTCTTTTGCGTACATCAGTTTGCCCGTAATTTCGGCAAAAATATCGTCACCACCTTTGGTGACCACGTACTTGTCCTTGTGAACTGCTATAACACGGGCAATTTCATGGTCGGCCAGCTTTTCCATATCCACATGATTTTTAAACCAGCTGTCATAACCTAATCGTTCCAGTTTTTTCATTAGTTCATTTTCACGCTAAAGTGGCTGCCATGGACAAACAATTGTAATCCGTTTATATGCCCGGGCCATCAGGTGGATATTTCTGAAATTCGGGCATTTGTTCAAACCTGGCCGACAACTCTACCAGTCCAGGGTGGTTTGAAGCTAACACAACATCAGCAAGTATTGATTGTGTAAACTGCCAGGTAACGGCTGCACTGATAGAAGCATGATTAACCGGACCTGAAAAGGACGTCTGCCGCTCCTGCACCTCATGCTCCAATGCCTTAAAGGCCGCCACTAACTGGCCGGTCACGCGTCTCAACCAGGGCTCAAAATGCAGCTCTTTGGGCCGGAGTTTACGCTCATAAATTAGTTGCACACTCTTTTCACAGGCTGCTAACGCCAGACTTAACGCCCGGAAATCATGCTGGTGTTCTGTAGTATCTGACGGCCACAATGATTGGCCGCTTGCTATAGTGGCTTCAATGTATTCCAGGATCAACGATGATTCCATCAGGACTTCGCCATCGTCACAAACAAGGGTTGGGGCCTTTACTACTGGATTAATACTTTGAAATTTCTCAAAGCCCCCAAACACCGACACCGCTTCGTGCTCAAATGGAACGCCAAGAAATTCAAGACAAATTGCAACGCGTCTGACATAAGGAGAGTCGAGCATTCCAATTAATCGCATTTGTGTCACCTGTTTAGTCAGCTATAGCAAGACCTTGTCAACATTATACTAAAGACCAAAGGCATTCATTTTAACGCCTTTGCCAACTTGTGCATACTACTCTCTAAAATGGAAATTCAGAGAACAATCGCACAGCGCGCAAGTTTTTTCCATATCGGAATGCCAGCCCGTATCGCGCATAATCAAAGCCTAAAAATGACTGGGGCTTATGTGTGCCGAGACTTAGTGCAATTTCAAGTTCATTCCTGACTGTGAATGGCTCATTGTTTTCTTCTATAAAATCAATTTCGTTTAGATAACCATAGTAAATAAAATGCGTGCCAATATTTGTGTTGCGACTAAACAGCTTGAAATTCAATGGCGTTACCCAGTTTAATCCGGCTACAAATGAAATCATCGCCCGAGTGGAACCTTCACTAGCGGAATAACCAGCATAATTCAACGAATTACCCAGTGTAAACTCACCTTTCTGAAAGGGCAGAATCCAGCGACTTTTAATACCCGCACCATAAATCCAGGACCAGATTTTCTGGGTAAATTCTTCGCCAACCCCGGCGTTTACATAAGGCTTTAAGACCCATGATTCGTTGACCAAATATTCTAGTTCAATTCCGGGCACCACACTTAATGTCGCCACGTTATTTGGCAAGTCAACTAGTTCGTTAAAATCGAACGAGTGGAAACCTGCGGAGACCGGTACCAGCAATTTTATCCCATAGCTATCCTGCTTTTCCCTTGTGGTTTTAAATGTATACGAAAATGGAATTTGAATAATGCCAACCCTGGCGTCACCGACTTTATAGTAACCCGTACCAAACATAGTTGCATAATACCAGTTAATTACATTGGCATCCTCCCCGGCATGCGCAACAGGTAAAGATGCAAATAAAACTAAACTGATAAAAAGTTTTGTCTGAATTTTTATTCTTTGAAATATCATGGCGTATTTAAGAAAGCGAAAATTATTCTGACACAGCATCTTGTTAGACATTTTTATTCATATTAACCAGGATGTCATTAATCAATATTTCTCTTTCCTTGCGCAGCCTTGTCAGCAGATTTTCTGGCGCGCCTTTGATGATATCGCTGGATATACCCGGTTGGGGATTGTATTTTACGCTCCACTCGACCATATCCAGTAAAACTGGGAGTAAATCTTTGCCCTTGTGTGTCAACCGGTAGATATATTTCGATAAATTTTGTGTGTCTTGAGTTTTAGATATTATACTTTCGGCTTCCATTTTAAGCAGGCGACTGGCCAGTATATTCGTGGATATTTTCTCGGGTGAATCCAGAAATTCTCCGAAGTACATTTTCCCTTTAAAAAAAATATCCCGAAGAATGATGAGGCTCCATTTATCGCCGAATATACCCAATGCGTAGGCAATGGGGCACGTATTGCTGTTTGTGACTTCAGGTTTTCGCATCAATTAAATTTACCACAATAAGCACTTGCATAATACAAGTAGTATTATATAATCATTCTACTTGCTTAATGCAAGTACTTATAATCATTAGATACTACGGAGAAACGAGCATGCAGCAAAAAATAATGTTTATTCTTACTTTATTACTGTCAGGCAGGGCCATGACCCTGCTTTTTATTCACCGAGCTGGTGGCACCATGCCAGGCGATCCGCCAATTGCGTGGTTAATGCCACTTATAGGTGATGCTGTCATTGGGGTTTCTGCGTTATGGATTGCGTATCTTATTTTAAAGAAAACCGGTCTCTGGGCATGGACGACGATCATTACATGGAACGCACTCGCTACCTGGGACGCGTTATCAGCATTCATTATTCATCTCACAAACCCATGGCCAGAATTTTTTATGATAAATCTACTGGGGCCATCGATGTTTTTTGCAGCCAGTTTTATGCATCTCGTTATAATAATTCTCGCTTGCCGGCCAGAAGAACGAAATAGATTATTGGGGTAATGACTAACCTTGAAGATAACGTGTAATTAGATGCAAAAACTAATTTTGTTTTATTAACCAGATTACAACAGCATCTACCATCTCTTTTTCGTGCTGGCTAAATTTGTGATCCGCCCCGGATATTAAAACCTGAGTATAAGTTTTGCTCACCATATCAGATCTGGCATCTGCATGCCTGGCATCTTTACCATTGCCGCCATCACCATACAAATCAAGCACAGGGAGATTTATATTCCTTAAGTTGGCATCGCTGTCCAGGGGAGCATCGCCGCCATTTCTGATGCCGACACCAATAAATCCTGCTACTCCGGAATTTGGGTTGTCCGCAAGAAATGAGGTGGCCATCCGGGAACCCATGCTGTGACCCATTAGGTAAACCTTTTGAACCTTCTTTATTTCTTTCAGATAACGAATTGAAGCTCTGATTCGTTTATGGGCATCGGGAAACAATGCTGCATATTCCCGCCAGCTGATATCGTCTGTTGGCATCTGAATCGACAGCGTGTGATATCCAAGCTGGCTGTTGATACCTTTCCGTAAAGGATCTACTACAAGCCACGTTGGGTACTTTCCCCTTCCATGTGCCAGGATGATGCCCACAGTTGATGTTTTACCGTCAAGGTAAGCATTTGAAGGCAAATCCGGATCGTTTGCCTCTACGGAACCATGCTGACTGGCAACCAAAAAAGAAACGACTGCAAATACAAATAAATATTTTGTGCTTCGCATTATCTATTCCTTT
Organism: Acidiferrobacteraceae bacterium; assembly: GCA_003228915.1. Taxonomy (GTDB): domain Bacteria; phylum Pseudomonadota; class Gammaproteobacteria; order Acidiferrobacterales; family SZUA-150; genus SZUA-150. Next base: position 2,556 of record QIGL01000037.1, on the reverse strand, counting down.
TTTAGCGTTATCCCACTGGTTCTTTATGCTTATATCCTGGCGCCTGGATTGAACTAACAGGCAACAAGTGTGGTGTGTTGGCCGGTAATATGCAATGCATTGTTATGTGTGCTGTTATTTAATGATATGTTTTTAATCTTCTGGCAAAGCTTCAAATTCTTTTTTCTTGCTTTCAAACCATTCATTCATTGCTTCAGGTTTCTGCATAAGTTCTTGCATCTTATTCATTGCTTTAAGATGTGCTTCATCATTATTTTTAAACATTTCCGTGCCATGTTGCTTGCTCATTTCTGCTATTTCTTGAAAAGAATTAGCATGAAATTCTTTTTCGCAGGCACCACCGAGTTGATTGCAATTCATTGTTTTCATTTTTTATCTCCTTTTGAAGTTACTGATATAAAGTCTCCTGCAGCGGAGCAGTCGTACCACTGACTGGATGATCTTCCCCGATAAAATAGCCACGGTTGATTTCATGAAACCATTTTCTCAAATTCGATTGGCGAGCAATAACAAGTCCCTGCGTGCAATCACTTTTTATTATAAAAGTAATTGATGTAACTGTTCAAGACATAGCGCAAATCATTCACTGGGTGATACTTTCTGCCACATTGACCGACTTCCCTTCCTTGGTCGTCTCCAGGAGGGTTTTTTGATGAACCATAGAAATAAAAAATTCACAATACACACTATTTTTTACTACATGGTCGCTTGAATTCTTTACGCGCATGCTCCACTTCACTTCTGATTACACAGCCTTTAACATGATCATTTATCAGTCCCATTGCTTGCATAAAAGCATAGGCAGTGGTTGGCCCAACAAATTTCCAACCTTGTTTTTTTAGCTCTTTCGAGAGGGCTACTGATTCTTCAGATGTCGATGCTGTTTGAGGTTCCAGTAATTTCTTTTCGTCAGGCTCATATCGCCAGAAAAATGCAGCTAGTGAACCTTCGCGCTGGACAAGTTCTTTCGCACGATTGGCATTATTAATAACAGATTCTATCTTGCCCCGATGACGCACGATGCCCTTGTTTTTAAGTAATCTACTAACGTCTCGTTGGCTAAAACTGGAAATTTTTTCAAAATCAAAACTCTGAAAAGCATCGCGGAAGTTCTCACGCTTGGCAAGTATTGTTCGCCAACTCAAACCAGACTGGAAGCTTTCCAGGCATATTTTTTCAAACAAACGTTGGTCATCACTAACCGGAAACCCCCATTCATTATCATGATAATTAAAAAATTCAGGTGCAGCATCGCACCAGCTACAGCGAGGTCTTCCATCAGTTCCTTTTGTTATTTTTTCACTCATTTTATTTAAGAAACCAGGAAGTCCAGGCGTTTATCAGCTTTTGCTGGTGTGATTTCAAGAATTTCTGACTTTACTATATTTTCTACAACAAATGGGTCGATGTTTACTCTCTCTTGTAACTCGGGCAATGAAGTATTATGAGCAATCACAGAACCGCCCAGGTTAGGCTGAAGGCTGCCAACTAATAAAAACACACAATCTTCGAATCCTTTTTTTATCCACTCATTATGGCCTTCCATGAATTGGCCTGCACTGCTTTTGTTTTCTGAGAACTTTAGAAGAATGATAAACATGTATAATCTCCATTTTTTACTCAACCAAGGGCTCAGGTTTTGAACCAGCTGTTGGCATCCAACCTTTTTGTTGTCGCTTAATTCGCGTTTTTTTGTGCCAGATTTTCCCGGGCTTCCTTATCCAAAGCCTTTTCTGCCTTACTGAGTGGGCGCTCCCTGGTTGCTCGTTTGGACCCTCTATAGGTACAAAGAAATTCACTCTGAATTGGTACAATTGTAGAGTTAAGCTCACACACCCGCTGGAGGTCATGTGAATCAACCTTCACCAGATCTCCGGCTTTGCAATGCTTGAATGACGAAACAGCCAGTGTTGCTATTTTAGCTTCGCAAATCGTGTCTGGATCAGACGTTTGATTTGCTAAGGCAGCGCTACTGAAAAATAGCAGCATGATTGGAATTAATTTCATTTTCTCTCCTTATTTTAAATGTGCTTGTGGCGCCCGGAAAATTCTGAACAAAGTGATATTTTACGCGAATATTGTTCCTGGTCTAGCTACCTCGTTCGAGCCGGGTATTCTGCATACATTCCTGAAATAACCTGAGTGACCGCAACTCTTTTTATTTTTGGCCATAGTTTCGGCAGGTATTTATTTAACAGGACTTTAGGGATCGGCTGTACCAATGACGATTGGCGACTCCTTTGCCAACGTTTTTTTAAACAAGAAAATTCTCTTGGACATAACCGGCAATATCCAGGTTGCTTCGGCAGACATGTTGTATTTTTCTTTAGGAAACGTCGAAAATCAGCCGCACCGCTTTATGGCGTCGGCTGGATTCTCCTTGTTAACCTGCTATGCCTTTTGCCTCCAGGAAATCATCAGGTACATCTGATGTTTTCCATCCTGTTATCGCGAAATAGTACAGAGGCTCGCCTTCAATTGATAATCTATGTCGATAGCGTTCGATATAGTAAATATCAAGATATTTAGAGAAAATTAATTCCCTGATCATTTTTG
>QIGL01000051.1 GCA_003228915.1 Acidiferrobacteraceae bacterium | reverse complement strand
GGAAATGCTGAATGAAACCCGAAGGGATTCTACAGTGGGCGGGAATGCAATAGGATTGTCTGGAACAATCCTTGCCATGGAGTCGTCCACTGCGGTCGAGATGACAATTGATCAGAGTTTCCATAAAAAAAAATGGCCGTCAAAATGACGGCCATTTTTTTATTGCTTGAAATGTGGTTTTACAAATACAGGCTAAAGCTTTTAGGGATGAAAAATTGCATTTAACTGGAAGGAGCTGCTCTCATCACGACGCACGGCTTCAACTCGCAGGCTCAGATTTTTAATCACCTTAAACCCGACACCGGCGCCCATTAAAAACCCACTGTCATCGCCACCACTAAAACCTGCCCTGACAAATCCTTCAAAACGGGGTACAAATTCGTAAGCGACTACACCTGCGGCCCAAGGGCCCTGGAGACGTTCTTCATTTTTTGCACCGGTCGCCTTTACTTTGCCTTTAAATTCACCGGAATCATGATAACCCGCTTCAAGCAATAATTTAAAATTACTGGCACGCATACCCAGATCGTAACCGACAAAAACCTGGTAACCCTGGGCCCTGTCATAACTAACGCTATTACCATTAATTCGTACGGTATCAATTAAATCATTACTGGAAATACCGCCACCAAAATACATTCGCTTAAAGGCAAAGGCCTTCGGTTTAAAAGAATCAGATTCTTGAGCTGCAATGGCACTGGATGTTGCGATAAAAAACAGCATTGTTAAAACTATAATTTTTTTCATGGAACTCCACTCTCCCCGCTATGTCCGTTTTTAGACTTTGATAAATCCTGCGCGAGTATAACGCGTTGCACTATGTGTGTGCAGATAATGGGACTTTAAATAACGCCTTTCCTCTGAAAATAACATCCTGTTATCGGCAGGATGTTAATGAAAAAAACAGGTTATTTTTTGTAGGCGTAAATCAGGAAAGCAATGCCAAGAATGGCCATAGGGAAAGACAGCACTTGTCCCATAGTTACCCAACCAAAGGCAAGATAACCAAGTTGGACATCTGGCACGCGAACAAATTCGACCAGTGACCTGAAAATACCGTAGCCCAGCAAAAAGACTCCAATGGCAGCACCGGTTGGTCGCGGTTTCAGGGTGTAGAAAAAAAGTATAACAAATAACAACAAACCTTCGGCCAGCATTTCATAAAGCATGCTTGGGTGACGCGGTAATGGGCCGCCATTACGAAACACCATGGCCCACGGCACATCGGATACTTTTCCCCAGAGTTCCTGGTTAATAAAATTACCAAACCTGCCAAAGAATAAACCTATAGGTGCGAGGGGCGCGCCGAAATCCATTATCTCAAGTAAACTGTGGCCGGTTTTTCGTTTGAAATACCACATAGCAACCAACACGCCCAGCAAACCCCCATGGAATGACATACCGCCCTTCCAGATATAAAAAATTTCCCAGGGCCTGTCCAGGTAACTGTCGAAGTTGTAAAAAAGAATATAACCAATACGTGCACCAAATATTACGCCCATGGCAGTATAAAAAATAAGATCAGATACTTGCTCGGGTGTCCAGCCGTGCTGACTATACTGGGGCTGCTTGCTCCGATAGTTACCCAGCCACCAGGCCCCGGCAAAACCGAACAAATACATCAAACCATACCAGTGGATTTTTAATGGCCCAAGACTTAAAGCGACGGGATCAATATCAGGTGCAATCATTATATTTTTTTTATAACCTATAGATAATTTTTTAAAAAAAACTGCCAACATTCAAGCTGCGACATTATTACCTAAATTGGGTAACAACCCAATAGTAATTTATCTTGATTTATCGGAATCTCTTATAGCCTGAATAATATCCGCAACAGGCCATACCATTACCTTTTTATCCAGGTAGTGACTTTTCGCAATTGTTGGTGCAACGGGGACATTTTCCAGGTCAAACATCCACTCATGGGCAATGAGGACGCCATCAGGATTGTTAATAATCCAGGCATTTATTTCCTTTTTGCTAATTTGCCGGATGGGACGTAACAAGCGGCCACTATAGCCATACTGGCCATTATATTGGCCCACATGGGCGATTGGTGCGCCATTTGCGTCTGCCTTAGCCAGTGCCGTGGTTATTTTTTCGACCTGGTAATTGTGGCCAAATTGCCACCAGGCCCACATAATCAAAAATACCGTTGCCGTCAAACTAAAAATTGCCACGTTAGTGACTTGTTGTTTCATTTTGTGAACCGGCATCCAGGCCAGTGTTATGCCGACAATACTCAGGCCAATACCGACCATAGGTGAAAAGTTCCAGAGAAAATCTGGCAAAATTTCTATTTTTGATATGTTCGGATAAATTGCCAATAAGCCGCCCAGGAAAATAATTGGAAACCCCATGCTCGAAAATGGGCTTTCATGATCTTTCTGGGCACAGAAATCCTGTCGCAATAACAGGTACGATGTGAATAAAACAATAGCGGGCAAAACTGGTATCAGTAAATAAGCCTGCTTTACCTCAAATAATGATAATATTAAAACTGTGGATATAACCCATGTGAAACAAAATCCCACACCGCCATGATCTTTAAATTTATACAGACGTGAAAAACGCATCCAGACAAGTGGCCATAAGGTCCAGGGTAGTAGCATCAGGGGTAAAATAATCGCATACCACCAGCCCGGTTTATTCGGTTCAAACTGAATCATTGGCATGGGTTGTAGTGAATTCTCCACTGTTAACAAAAAATCCGTCAAACCCAACTTTGTGAATACAGGTGCTAACCAGACCGAAACCAGCGCTATGATAACCAGGAATGAATATAATAATTTTTTATACCAGTAACCTGCCGTGACTTCCCTGGCCAACCAAACCGGCCCAAGTATTGCAACTGGCAAGGTGTAAACAAAACTTACCAAGCCACCCGCCATGGCAGCCAGACTTGCAGCCACGCCAAAAAATAACCACGAGAGACGTACTTGATCGCGCATTAATATCAAGGCGTACATAGACAAGCTGACAAAAAATAAATGCGCCATGTGGTTCGATATCAGCGTTAAGTCTATCGCCCAAACGAAACATCCGAGCAACAAAAGCGGTGCGTAACGCCCGACTTCATTCTCTAGTGGCCAGAGACGTTTTGCCAAAATGGAAACAACACTGAGCGAGAGCAAACCAAACGCAGCCGATAATATATATGGCCACCACTCAATATATCCGAAAATCTGCCAGCCAAGTTGCACAAGCCAAATAAATAGTGGCGCAACCAGAATCCCGGCGCGGTCATCAAAACCTGATATAAGCAAGTCACCTGCCTGTGATGAATCCCAGGCTTGTGTCAAAATAAAAGATTCGTCAGGCAATAAAGAAACGCGAAAAACAATGGCGGTTACAACCAGCAATGCCCAAAGGCCTAGCCAGATTGACTGGAATTTTATGATGGACAACCAGTTGGAACGTGGCCTGGATCGGGCGCGTCTTCCTGTGGGAGGGCTTTCCAGGTGGTAATTGTCGGCAGACCCGATCTCTATTTCTTCGACAATAAATTTGTCAAAGGCAGTTTCTTTATCTGAAGGGTTCGAGGCGCCAGCCTTTCTCTTCCTTTTGCTTCTGTCTTTTCTTCGTTTTTTAGATCTATCTTTTTTGTCTTTGCCAAACATAACCGTTCCCTAGTCTTGACTCAGGTATTAATTATTAGCTACCAAATAGTGAAAAAAAATTGTTAAGGTAAACGTAAATAGTGGCCCAAACAATTATCGCGGAAAGGAAATTCCAGTGACCGTTATTCATAAAACAGACGCGCCAGCTCCAGAACCATACTTCTTTATTAAACAGGCGAGAGAAAGTTGGCCAAAAGGGGTTAGTGCGCTGGCAATAATCCTGGTAAGGCTGGCCTAGCAGTTTAGCCAGACGCGACTCTTCCCTTTTGACACGATTGACCATATAAAAATAGTAAAACAGGGTGTAAATAACAACAATATAAATATTTCCTGGCAGGATAATAACGCCCAGTACTAAAAAAAACCTTCCCAGGTACATCGGGTTCCTTACCATAACGTAGGGGCCACGAGCAGTCAGTTCTTCGTTTTTCACCAGCGAGGCAAATGACCAGACCTGAATGAACTCACCGAACATGGAAATCAGGAAACCAGTCAATAGCATTTGTGGCTTCATTATCGAAGCCAGCAAGATGACGAGTATTATAAGAATAGGATAACGTAGCCTTAAAAATAGCTTGCGCAGGCCCGGGTGGTTAAACAAATTATGCACTACTTGTAGCAAGGTAATATCCTTGTAATCTGGTGGCTAAGAATGTGGCGATTATACCTGTCCAGGCTCTCGCCAATTAATTCAAATCAACCAGAACCTGTCCAGGATTATTGCCAGCCATATTGTGGCCGGGATAAATAGCGTTATCAAGACTGCTGCGGACGCCTGATCCTTGGCACGACCGGATAAGACATGGTGATCACTACCAATTCGATCAACTGCTGATTCTATTGCACTATTCAAAAGCTCAACAACCAATACCAGCAACCAGCTACCAATTAACAAACTGCGCTCCAGCCCATCACGCCCAAGATACCATGCTGCAGGCAAAATAATTATCGTCAGCAGTATTTCCAGACGAAATGCTGCTTCCTGCTGAAAACTGGCCTTCAACCCATTAATTGAATAACCCGTGGCTGCCCATAACCTGCTTATATCAAGTGCAGCGGCTGTTATTTTCTTCATCTGGTCTCTAAACTGGACAGTGATTAAATTAAGTCATATTGTACCGGAAACGCTTCAAGTTCGCGTTAATTCCACGGACAAATCCCCCCTAAAATCCCTGGGGCAGGTTATTCTCAGCACTGATAAAAATATTAAGATAACGATTTATTTCCATTACAGGCAATATCATCACAACAGTAGCAATACCTTGAATATATAAATATGGATCTTGATAACCTGAATCTTGACAATAACGGCACTGCGGAAAATGAAGCCGCATTACCCGCTGGTTACATCCTGGGCGAGTATGCCATTGAAGCCATACTGGGCCAGGGCGGGTTTGGTATCACCTATCTTGCAACTGATACCAAATTGGGCTCGAAGGTAGCCATCAAGGAATTTTACCCCCAGTCCCAGGTCCGGCGAGATGATAATAATAAACTACTAGTCAATAAAGAAAATTCCAGCGGTTACCAATGGGGATTAAGCCAGTTTCTCAATGAAGCGCAATCTCTTGCCAGGTTCAAGCACGCTAATATTATTCGGGTACTACGATACCTGGAGCTAAATAACACAGCCTACATGGTCATGGAATATGAGGAAGGGCAGAACCTGATCGAATTTACGATTAAACAGGGAAACCGCCTGGATGAACGAACCCTGTCGAAAATATTCCTGCCCATTCTTAATGGCCTGCAAGCGGTCCACCAGGCCGGCTTATTGCACCTTGATATCAAGCCGGACAATATTTATTTGAACAAAAATCAACAACCCATGTTGCTGGATTTTGGCTCTGTGAGTAAAGATATTCGACATAAAGATTTTTCAGGCCCACTGGCACTAACGCCTGCCTATGCCGCGATTGAGCAATACCCCAATAATGGCGATCAGGGTCCATGGTCGGACATTTATTCTTTTGGTGCCAGCATGTATTACTGTGTAGCAGGAAAAAAACCGATAGACTCCATGTCTCGATATCATGCACTGCTAAAGTATGATCCGGATCCACTACAACCAGCAAAATTACTGAACACAACCGGATACCCGGATTTTGTTCTCGATTGCATTGACTGGGCATTGGAAATTTATCCTGAACACAGACCTAAAAATGCTGCCCAGTTGCAAGAAGGTCTGATGGGGCGCGGTCGACCAAAAAAAGCAGGAACAGCGCCCAGCTGGAAATCCAAAGTCGAGAAGCAAAATGAGTCAAAAATTAATACTGCAACTCCAGCAACAGGACATACTGATAGTAGCCTCGATACCTGGAAAATGATTTATTGGGGTGTGGGTGGTGTCCTGGTACTTTTGGTTCTGGGCGCAGGCTTCATGAACATAATGCAACAAAATACGCCACATATTAACTATTCAGTTTCAGAGCAGACAACCCGCCCTGGTGCAGACAAAAAGCAACCTGTAGCAAATAATAATTCAGGGAATAATAAATTCATTGACCTGTCAATTGAGCCTGAACAGGTATTGCGAGAAAAAATATCAAAAACAAAAATTGAGAAGAGCGCAGGAAATAACCAGTACATACCACCGACTAAACAAATCGCATCGCTGGTTGGAAACCTGGCAACCATAAATAGTGCATTATTTATCCCCGGCAAACAACTTGTTGCGACGGCTGCGGCTAATGGTAAGATTTTCGTTTACAAGATTCGAACAGGCAGCCCGGTCTTTCAACTAAAAGGGCACAAACGGGCAGTACATGCGTTGGCAACTGACAAACGTGGGCGATGGCTAGCCTCTGCCGGCGATGAAGGTCTGATCAGGATTTACAATTTAAGAACCAGAAAATTAAAAATGACCCTGCGCGAACACGATTATAGTGTCTACGTACTGGCCGCCTCACCTGATGGAAAATTTCTTGCCTCGGGTGGTAAGGGACAAACACTCATAATATGGAACCTGAATAAAAAACGTGTTGCCAGAACAATTAATACATTCAGGGATGCGATTTTGTCACTGGCCTATTCCCCTGATGGAAAAATGATTGTCACAGGTGATGCTAGTGGCCGGTTGCAATATTTTTCAACTAAAACTGGCCAGGAGCTAGTCAGTATCAGGGCAAACTCAAAATATATATCCGCACTTTCTTTTTCCAGAAATGGTAAATGGATCGCGACGGGCGGACCCCAGGGAGAACTCAAACTCTATAATACAAAAACCGGCAAACAAATGCCGGTTCTTGAGGGCGGGCCCAGCGTTATCCAGGGGATACAATTTAGTCCGAATGGGCGTTTTGTATTTGCTGCAGGCAGTAATGGTTATCTTGCCCAGTGGGATCTTGAGACGGGTGAACGAAAACGTTTCAAGGCCCACAAAGATACCATTCGGACAATCGCAATTTCAGATAACGGCAAACAGCTGCTCACTGCCGGTAATGACAAAATTGCCAGGGTTTGGCAATAACTAGTGGCTAGTGGCTAGTGGCTAGTGGCTAGTGGCTAGTGGCTAGTGGCTAGTGGCTAGTGGCTAGTGGCTAGTGGCTAGTGGCTAGTGG
>QIGL01000110.1 GCA_003228915.1 Acidiferrobacteraceae bacterium | reverse complement strand
TAACGATTGCGCTGGAAACGATAAATTTTTTGATAAGACACACCATCGGGCGCAACCCAGGTCAGGGTCACCGATAGGCTATCTTGCCCCTCTGCCAGCTGGTACGACTGTTTGCTGCTTTTGAACAGGGTCTTGTGAGTTGGCATTTTATGGCTATTGCCGATCAGACCGGATTGGGCAATAAACAAATCATCGGGATTTTCGGTCAATAAGGTAATGCCCGTGTCTGGCTGGTTCAGCTTTTCCGGATACTTTCTCAGGACCAGGGAACGCAGGTCACCGCCAACCGTATCAATCGTAACTTTCAGTAAATCTGTCTCAACCTGGATGCTTTGTCCCTTGCCTGTTATCGGCGCACGTTGAGTATCTTCTGGTGTACTTGGGGTGCTGGGTATGGCACCGGCCACTCCCGTAGCTTTGGGACTGGCTTTTGCGCTGGTTTCCGGCGTCGACGGAATACCGGATTTGCTTTGCGTCTGCTCGGTTTTAGCTATTTCTGTCTGGCGCTCTTTTTGCTCAAGGTTCCAGGCCTCCCAGATCAAAAACAGGAGAAAAAACAGGGTGACATATAAAATCATTTTCTGGTTATCCATGATGGCACCGTGTCTTGTTTAAGTTGTGTTTTTTATTGGCGCCTGGCACCGGGTCATAGCCGCCTTCGTGCCAGGGGTGACAACGACCAATTCGTCGCAGTGCTAACCAGAGGCCTTTTAAAATCCCGTGTTGATTAATGGCTACAATGGCGTAATCGGAACAGGTGGGGGTATATCGGCAACTGGGGCCAAAAAACGGGCTTACCAGGTATTGGTAACCGACAATGAATTTAGTCAGGATTTTTCGCATTTTTTTGTAAAGTTTGCCAGTGTTTGTCCAGGCTTAAAAATAACTTTTTGTTGTCCGTATGACAGGCCGCTTGTTTGGTCAGCACCACAATATCCAGTCCGGAAAGAATCGGCTTATTATTTCTAAATGCCTCCCTGACCAGCCGTTTTATCCGGTTTCTTTCCACGGCCCGTTTCGAAACTTTTTTCGAGGTAATCACGCCCAAACGGGTTTTGTCACCTTTATTGTCACTGGTGGTGGTGCTGGCAAAAACCAGGAAAAATCGATCCCGGGTACAGGGTGGATTGGCCATGACGGCACTATAAGCCTGAGCATCAGGTAAGCGATTAAGCCAGGAAAATTTCTTTAAGTGCAAACCTTTTAAAATCAGGCAAGTTCGTTCTACATTAAGCGCTTAAGCGAATTCGGCCTTTTGCGCGTCGGGCACGGATAATCGCGCGGCCACCGGCGGTACGCATTCTGGCTCGAAAACCATGGGTGCGGGCACGTTTTACAGTACTGGGCTGGAATGTACGTTTCATGAATATTCTCTTTATTTATTAAAGCAAAAATTGCTATCAAACAGGGCCGGGAAGTTACGATTTGCGAGCACTGTTGTCAACAAAAACAGCAATTATTTACCCTTTTGACTGACAATAATTGCTTGTGGATAACTTTTGGAGGCGGGGTTAGACTAGCCGACCCCTTTTTGCAAAATCTGTCACAAAACGATGTCGCCAACTGATATTTGGAAAACTTGTCAAAAACGCCTTGAAGAGGAGTTGTCTGCTCAACAGTTTAATACCTGGATCCGCCCCTTGCAGGTTCAGGCAGCTAAAGGTGAGCTTAAGTTGCTGGCGCCCAACCGGTTTGTGATGGAGTGGGTCAGGGATCGATTTCTAACACGTATTTCCGAGCTTGTGGGTGAACATAGTGATCAGGAGGGGCTGCGTTTAAGTATTAATGTTGGCAGCCAAAAAAAGAATTCGAAATATGAAAAAAACGTTAATCAATCCACATCGGTTAAGGTCCAGCAAAAAACCCAGTCACCGGTAGCAGCCCGGTTAAATTCAAATTTTACATTTGAGACCCACGTCGAGGGGAAATCAAACCAGTTAGCACGGGCCGCGGCCAAACAGGTTGGTGAAAACCCGGGGGGCGCCTACAACCCGCTCTTTATTTATGGCGGAGTCGGTCTTGGTAAAACCCACCTAATGCAGGCGGCTGGCAATATCATGACCACCCATATGCCCGAGGCCAAGGTGGCCTATATCCAGTCGGAAAGATTTGTTGCCGATATGGTCAAGGCACTGCAACATAACGCGATCAACGAATTCAAACGTTTCTACCGTTCACTGGATGGGTTACTCATTGATGATATCCAGTTTTTTGTCGGTAAGGAGCGGTCCCAGGAAGAGTTTTTTCATACATTCAACGCCCTCCTGGACGGACAGGCACAGATTATTATTACCTCGGACCGTTTCCCGAAAGATCTGATCGGGCTCGAAGAACGCCTGATTTCACGTTTTGGTTCCGGTTTGACCGTCGCCATTGAGCCGCCTGAGCTGGAGACCCGGGTGGCAATCCTGATGAACAAGGCAAAACTCGAAGGCATCGACTTGTCTGACGAGGTCGGCTTTTTTATTGCCAAGCGGGTGCGCACCAACATTCGTGAGCTGGAGGGGGCCTTGCGACGGGTTGGTGCCAGCGCCCGTTTTACCGGTCGCCCGATTGATCTGGAACTGGCCCAGGAAAGCCTGCGGGATTTACTGGCGTTTCAGGAACGACAGGTGACCATAAATAATATTCAAAAAACTGTGGCCGAGTACTACAAAATCCGGGTAGCGGACTTACATTCTAAATCCCGAACCCGACAAATTACCCGGCCCCGACAAATTGCCATGGCCCTGGCCAAGGAATTAACGGAACGAAGTTTGCCGGAAATTGGTGACGCCTTTGGTGGTCGTGATCACACCACGGTTTTACATGCCTGCCGCAAGGTTGAAGAACTAAAAAATAAAGATATTCGGATCAAGGAAGATTACACTAACCTAAGCAGGACATTGGGGGCTTAAGCGCAAAACTTATAATAAGGGGGGATAAGCCTGTTGATAACTTCTTAAGAACCTGTTTATTAACTGTGTAAGAAATACCAAAAAAAGTTATAAATACCCATACACAGGAAACACACAAACAATACAAAGACTTTACCGGTGTTCTTAAGTCATCTTCAACCTGTAATACGAGGATAAAAACAGCATGTCCACAGATAGAGACGACCCTAATAACTACAACAATAAAAGATATATTTATAAATAATTTTTATTTTTTTAATATTTTATTCTTAATATTTTATTTTAAGGAAGCCCATATTTCATGAAGATCAGCATTCAAAGAGACGATCTACTAAAACCACTCACTTATGTAGCAGGCATTGTTGAAAAAAGACAAACCTTACCAATACTCTCAAATATCCTTGTAAAGTGTAAGGAAGATAAAATTGAATTAACGGGGACTGATCTGGAGCTAGAAATCATCACCACGGCCAATTGTGAAAATAATGGCGGTGAGACTACTCTACCTGCCAGAAAATTATTGGATATTTGTCGTTCATTGCCCGCGGAAAGTAAAATTTCCATTGAAGTTGAGGGTGAGAAAGCAGTGGTTAAATCAGGTCGTAGTCGTTTTTCATTAATGACCATGCAAGTAGCGGATTTCCCAAACCTGGAAACCAGCAGTTGGGACACCGAATTGACACTGGACCAGGAGGTTTTAAAGGGTTTGCTCGACAGAACCCAGTTCTGTATGGCGCAACAAGACGTACGATATTATTTAAACGGCTTGTTACTGGAAATAGATAAAGATACGGTTAAAACTGTGGCGACTGACGGCCACAGGATGGCCATTAGTGAAATTAAGCTGACAGAGAAAAATGGTAAAAATATTAACGATCGGCAAATTATAATTCCTCGCAAGGGCGTACTAGAACTGGCACGTTTTCTGGGAGAAAGTGATGTCCCTGCCGTGATTCAAATTAATCCAAACCATATTCGCGTCACTGCTGGCGATATTTGTTTTACCTCGAAACTTATTGATGGCAGGTTTCCTGATTACAACAAGGTGATTCCATCGAATCAGAGTAAAATCATAAGCCTGGAAAAGGAATCGTTCAAAGAAACCTTGCAGCGTACCGCCATTCTTTCTAATGAAAAATATCGTGGTATCCGATTCGAGATTAAATCCAAGGTTATGAAGGTGTCGGCTCATAACCCGGAGCAAGAAGAAGCCCAGGAAGAGATTCCAATCGATTATGATGGTGAAGAAATGGAGATCGGCTTCAACTCAAACTATATCGTTGACGCGGTGTCGGCATTGCAAACTAAAGAAGTTGAATTTGCCTTAAGTGATGCCAATAGCAGCAGCACTATTTGTTCGCCTGGCGACAAACAAACAAAATATGTCGTAATGCCCATGCGCCTATAGGCCAGAAACAAGAAAAATGGCGCTAACCTACCTGGCAGCAAAACAGCTACGAATATTCGAACAATTTGACTTAACTCCGGATCCCGGCCTAAACCTGATTACCGGGTCTAATGCGGCCGGCAAAACAAGCATACTGGAAGCTATTTATATCCTGGGTCTGGGTCGTTCTTTCAGAACCCGCTCCATTGGTAAAATAATCAGAAACGGCGAGTCGCAACTGCAGGTTACCGGTAAAAGCTTAAAGTCCGACATCCCCCAAAAAATCGGTATCAGCCGGACAAGACAGCAATTCCAAATACGTATTAATAACGAAAGCTATAAACGTTTGTCAGACTTGGCGGCTGCCATGCCGGTTCAGTGTCTAACCCCTGAAACACATTTCGGTTTTTTCAGAAGTGCCAAACACCGGCGAGCGGCACTGGACTGGGGGGTGTTCCACGTGGAACAGAGTTTTATTAATACCTGGTCGGGGTATAAACAGGTATTACGCCAAAGAAACGCAGCATTAAAAGGGCCTGTTTCCAACAAGTTATTTGAGCCATGGGAAAAACAGCTCACGGCCGCTGCTGAAACCATTCACCAGCAGCGAGTAAAATTTATTGACCATCTTAAGCCCCTGGTAAATGATTTTTACCACCAGTTCAACAAAAATTTATCTATTGATATCAGGTTGGCACCGGGCTGGCCCGAAAAAGAATTATTATTTGACGTGTTGGCTTCACACCGCCTTCAGGACCAAAAACGGGGGTTTACTCTGTATGGTCCGCATCGTGGTGATTTGAAAATAACCATTGATAGTAAACCTGCAGATCAAGCCTCAAGTGGCCAACAAAAACTGGCGGTGATTGCTATTCGCATGGCACAAATAGTCATGATGAATGAAAACAATAGCGTTAGGCCGATACTTTTACTTGATGATTTGCTATCAGAGCTTGATGTTGTTCACAGGGAAAGGGTGCTGAGTTTGTTGCAGGAGCTGCCGGCACAAATATTTATGACTACCACAGATATGGAATTTCTAGGAAACAAAAAACATGTTTTTGGCCAAAAGTTCCACGTGGAACAAGGCAAAATTTACCAGTAAATAAACGATTAACGGGGTCGATTTGGCTAAAAAAATTCTGATCATTGGCAGCAAAAATGCTAAAGTCGCTCTCCCCATTTTGGTGTAATTATGTCGAATCAACCAAGTTATGACTCAGGTAGCATCCAGGTATTAAAGGGCCTGGAAGCCGTACGTAAACGTCCCGGTATGTATATCGGTGACACCGACGACGGTACCGGCCTCCACCACATGGTTTTTGAGGTCGTGGATAATTCTATCGATGAGGCGTTGGCTGGACACTGTACTGAAATAAAAGTCGTGGTCCACCACGATGACTCAATCACGGTATCTGATAATGGCCGTGGTATTCCCACCGGCATAATCAAGGAAGAAGGGCGTTCTGCTGCCGAAGTAATCCTGACGGTACTGCATGCCGGCGGTAAATTTGATCAAAATTCATACAAAGTATCAGGCGGTCTCCATGGTGTGGGTGTGTCCGTGGTGAATGCCCTGTCAGAATTGCTCGAACTGACTATTCACCGTGGCGGCAAGGTTTATCAGCAGGAATACCACCTGGGTGAGCCCCAGGCACCGTTAGCAGAAACGGGTGATAGTGAGCTTTCGGGCACAACCGTTCACTTCAGGCCGAGCAAAAAAATATTCACAGATACCGTGATTCATTACGATATCCTGACCAAGCGCTTGCGCGAGCTTTCATTCCTGAACTCCGGGGTTCGAATCGTGCTCCAGGATGAACGAAACGATAAGGAAGACGTGTTTGAATACAAGGGCGGGATTACCGCTTTTGTTGAGCACCTGAACCGTAACAAAACCCCGTTGCATAAAAAGTCCATTTACATCGAGGCAAAAAAGAACGGCATGACTGTCGAGCTGTGTATGCAGTGGAACGATTCCTACCAGGAAAATATATTTTGTTATACCAATAACATTCCCCAGCGTGATGGCGGTACCCATTTGGCTGGTTTTCGATCTGCCATGACCCGAACCTTAAATCAGTATATTGAAACGTCAGCGCTGGCTAAAAAAGCAAAAATCAGTACCACCGGCGATGATGCCCGGGAAGGCCTGACCGCGGTGTTATCGGTTAAAGTGCCTGACCCGAAATTTTCATCCCAGACCAAAGACAAGCTGGTTTCGTCAGAAGTGAAAGGGGTGGTTGAAACGATTGTTAATAAACACCTCGGAGAATTTTTGCAAGAACATCCTGCCGAGGCAAAAGGCATTGTCGTCAAAATAATTGATGCAGCCCGGGCCCGGGAAGCAGCCCGTAAAGCCAGAGAAATGACCCGCCGGAAAGGCGCCCTGGATATTGCTGGTTTGCCTGGCAAGTTGGCAGATTGCCAGGAAAGAAACCCGGAGCTGTGCGAGCTTTACCTGGTGGAGGGAGATTCTGCCGGGGGTTCTGCCAAACAGGCCCGCGATCGTAAGTTCCAGGCCATCCTACCCTTGAAAGGCAAGATCCTGAATGTCGAGCGGGCCCGCTTTGATAAAATGTTGGCTTCGGTTGAGGTGGGCACCCTGATCACCGCAATGGGCACAGGTATTGGTAAAATTGAGTTTAATATCAGCAAGTTACGTTACCATCGTATTATCATCATGACTGATGCCGATGTCGATGGTTCTCATATCCGAACGTTGCTGCTGACGTTTTTTTATCGCCAAATGCCCGAGCTGATTGAGCGCGGATATATTTATATCGCCCAGCCGCCGTTATTTAAAATCAAGCGGGGCAAAAAAGAACAGTATTTAAAGGACGAGACAGAACTGGAATCTTTCCTGCTGGCCTCGGCCCTGGAAGGTAGCATCCTTGAAACCGGTGAGCCAAAAAATGAGAAGAAAAAACAAATTATAGAAGGTAAGGCCCTGGCTGATTTGTGTCATCACTATTTGTCGGTGCAGCATTCTATTAGTCGCCATGCCCGCCGTTACACCAGTGATGTGCTTAGGGCGCTGTTATTTTTACCGGCACTTAGCG
>QIGL01000082.1 GCA_003228915.1 Acidiferrobacteraceae bacterium | reverse complement strand
CGGCATCATTCGATAACGAGGCATCAAGGGGTGCAGTAGACGATAAAATCATTTCCAGGCCATCAATTTTCGTTTGCTCCATAACACAGGCACGTAAATGAATCGGTGTTGTTACAAGCAGTGCGGCTTGGGAACGGGCCGCAACTTCATGTTTTATATCTTCCGGGAAAAAAGGCTGGCCCGCGTTAATAGTATACCGGTATTGCAATGGCAGCATGATAGAAGCAACAAAACCATACATGTGTTGCGGCGGTACGGTCGCAACCAGATAGCCCCCTTTTTTTGCATCAAGCCCCAGGGCTTTGCCGGCACCAATAGCTTCACGGATATAACCACCCCAGACTTTTGTATATGGCATGGGTTCACCGGTACTGCCGGACGTAAAAGCAACAGCTACGATCTGATCGGCCGGAAAAACCAGTTCCGCAATATTTTTCTCATTACTCTCGATGTTTGTTTGTTCAGGCATTCTCAGGTTGTCCATGCCTGCAAGTGTTTCGTCCTGGTCAGACAAACAATACACATCTGGATACTGGCTAATCAGGCGTTTTATTACCTGCGGGATTTTACTGGGAGGGAACAGGCTAACTTGTTTTTTTAGTAACGCCGCTGCCAGACCAAGCATAAAGTGATACCGGTTCTGGCAATGGTTAATGATATAAGACTTTTCGGGTAATTGTCTGGCAAGATCCAGCGCCCGGGCAGCAAACTGGGCACGATTAATTTCTTTGCCATTATCAATCACGACAATATCTTCTGGACTGCCGGCACAGAAAAATGACAAACGATCTGCTGTTTTGCCCTTATTCATCCTGGCCCCGGTTCAAGGCCTGATCTTTATTACGTTCGGTTTTGCGCAGGGAAGAATACATGCGCATCATTTCATTGGCGCTCTGCCAATTAATTGGCACCCCCAGCTTTCGATAACGAACACGCATGTATCCATGGGTTATTAAAATCATTAAAGCCAGAATAACGAAATAAAGTACATTGGCAAATAACGACCATGTTGCTAAATTTGTCCAAATGGCAAGTGTCAGGGAAATAATGGCCATCACAATAAAGAAAACTACCCAAATGATGGTTAATATCCTGGCCTCGCGAATTATTATCTGTGGCAGTTCAGCCACGGCGCTGAAACGGATAATCATTTCCATCATTGGCATGGCGCCCTTGCGCAAGCTGGCGGCAACCACCAGGGCGATGACGAAGTTAATGACGACTGACGGCACAAACAATACCTGGAATGAGCTGGTTACCAGGTTTGTGATGCCCCATAAAATGATCGCACCATAAATCAACATCTTTAATCGATCGGGCTGCTTGCTTGCGCCTTTAAATAATCCCGAAATAACGGAGAACAGGCCCAGTGATACCAGTAAAATAACAGCCACGTTAGGTATACCGTAAATAATCAGGGCATGGGCGACCAGGGGATAGGCAAGCAATAATAAAATTAACAGAAATATGCGCACACGGTTACCCGGCCATTTTTTACTGATGCTAAACAGGCAAAATTGACTGTCCGCATGATTGTGTAGTTTAACGGTCAGACGCGGTTGGTTTCGACATGTTTTGCCAATGCTCGCAGGGACGCAAAAATATCGGCATTATCCTTATCGTCGGATTTTATCTTGAAGCCATATTTTTGCGAGATGGCCATGGACAACTCTAGCGCATCAATTGAATCAAGCCCCAGGCCATCTTTAAATAAGGCAGCATCAGGGTCGATATCGTTTAATTCGGTATCCTCAAGATTGAGTGATTCTATAATAAGGTTGGCGACTTCTTTTTCCTGGTCATTCGTTTCAAACATTCATACTCACCTGCTAAAAATTTTATTACTGCCTGAAATGCTATTTCAGTCCACATGGAAAATTGGCTATCGCACCAGACACAGCGCCAGATAGTCAACGGGTGGGGGATTCTAAAACAAACAGGCCCTTGTCCGCCAATCATAAACTTGCTAAATCAGTCGTAAATCCTGCATTTTATCAACTTTTGGGGTTAGCTGGCCTCAATTATCTCAAAATCATGGCTCATTTCTGCTGTTTTAGCCAACATTATCGAGGCAGAACAATATTTCTCGGCTGAAAGGCTGATTGCCCGCGATACCTTGTCAGCGACCAGATTATGGCCTGTCACGGTGAAATGTACATGGATTCGGGTAAATACCTTTGGTATGTCGGGTGCCCGCTCGGCCTCAATAGTGGCCACACAATCGACAATTTCCTGCCTGCCTTTGTGCAAAATACTCACGACATCAAATGCGGCACAGCCACCCAAACCCATTAATATCATCTCCATAGGGCGGGGGCCCTGGTTGCTACCACCCGCCTCTGGCGGGCCATCCATTTGCACAGTATGGCCACTCTCCGAATCTGCCGCGAAACTGGCCGCGCCAGTCCATCGTATTTTTATATTCATAGGCTTTAAGTTATGTTCCCGAAATCTGGTCTAATAGAGTATATTCGAGCTGCTGGATTTAAAAAACACTGGTTATACAGTCAGCTTGGCCAAACAGGCCGTTTAAGCCGACCAGGCAATATAAACAACAGGGATCACCATATGTCACGTTTGCTGCCATCACAGATTACACCTGAACTTGAGCTCATGCTTGCAAACGCCATAGAGCGAAAACACGCAGCCAAGGATTTTATTGTCAGGGCCGGTGAAATGCCGAAATACCTTTATTTTATCACCGAAGGTTCAGTCACCGTTTACGTGGAAGACGAATCCGGGGATGAATTAATTCTGGCTTACCTGGGCCCAGGCAAATTTTTTGGAGAACTTGGTTTGTTTGGTAACCAGGAGGTGCGTAGTGCCTGGATCCGGGCCAGGACCGATTGTAAAATCGCCTCGATTTCTTACAACAAGTTCCTCGATTTGTGCAAAGAACACCATGACTTGTGGATGCAGCTAGGCAGTCAAATAGCGGATCGCCTGCGTGAAACCAGCAGCAAACTGGGCCAACTTGCCTTTCTTGATGTCACCGGCCGTATCGCCCGGGCAATACTTGAGCTGGCAACTGATTCCGAGGCTATTACCCACCCCGATGGCATGATGATTAAAATATCCCGGGAAGAACTGGGCAAGATTGTAAACTGTTCACGTGAAATGGCGGGTAAAGTACTGAAAAATCTGGAGGGCCAGGGCCTGATTCAAATTGATGGTCGTAGCCTGGTGGTTAATGGTACGCGATGAGTTAGCTGCAAATAGATTGACAGGATAACCCAGCCATAATCCTGTTAATCCCGTAAATCCCGTCTATTTTTTTCTTATCACTGGAATTTTTTTCAGTAACGCTAAAAAGTTAAATATCCTGAAATAACTGCGCCAGTTTTTTGCCGGGATCACTAGCACGCATAAATGCCTCGCCAATCAAAAATGCATTTACCCCGTTATCCTGCATATATTTAATATCATCTTTGCTATGAATGCCGCTCTCGGTGACTACGATTCTATCTCCGGGAATTTGTTGCAATAGCGATGTTGTTGTTTCCAGGCTCGTCTCAAAGGTTCTTAAGTTCCGGTTATTGATACCAATTAATTTTAAATCAAGTTTCAGCGCCCTTTCCAGTTCCCCGGCATCATGCACTTCAATCAATACATCCAGATCCAGTTCACTTGCCAGGGCTGCCAATGTAACTAATTGATCGTCATTCAATGCCGAGACTATCAACAGTATGCAATCAGCACCTAAAACACGCGCTTCATATAACTGGTAAGGGTCAATAAAAAAATCTTTACGCAATACCGGTATTGAACAAGCCGCACGTGCAGATGTCAGAAAGGCATCACTGCCCTGAAAGTAATCTATATCGGTTAGAACCGATAAACAGGTCGCGCCGTTAGCGGTATAACTTCGGGCAATGGCGTCCGGTTGAAAATTTTCACGCAACAGGCCTTTGCTGGGAGATGCCCTTTTGATTTCGGCAATAATAGCGGTTAACCCGCTCGCGAGTCGTGCCCGGATGGCTTGCTCAAAACCCCTGACAGGCCCCGGCTCTCCTGCTTTCTCTTTCAATTCCGCCAGTGAAACTTTGTCCAGGCGTTCGTTTACTTCCTCACGTTTGCGAGTCAGGATTTTTTTCAGGATGTCGGGTGTTTCTTGATTCACGATAAATGAAAAAATATTAAAGTTAGCTGACCATGCGCTGGGTTAAATCTGCTAATGCCGTCAACTTTGTCATGGCCTCGCCACTGGCGATTACATCGCTTGCAATGGTAATGCCTTGTTGCAATGTATCAGCCAGGCCGGCAGCATAAATTGCTGCACCTGCATTTAGCACAACAATATCTTTTGCCGGGCCGTTTATATTTGAGAACACGTTTTTAATAATCTGGAGGCTTTCTGATGTACTTGAAACTGCCAGGTCAGCTAATTTTCCTGTATCCAGGCCAAATTGTTCTGGTCTAATGGTATAGGTCTGGACCTCTCCATCTTTTAGCTCGGCCACAAAGGTGGGTGCACCAATACTAATTTCATCGAGACCATCTTCGGCATGAATCACCAGTACATGCTCGCTACCCAGTTGCCGCAATACCCTAGCCATGGGTTCGACCAAATCTTTGCTAAAAACACCTAACACCTGGTTCGGTGCACCGGCAGGATTGGTGAGTGGTCCGAGTATATTGAAAATAGTTCGCACGGCCATTTCACGTCTCGGGCCAATGGCGTGTTTCATGGCGCTGTGGTGCATGGGCGCAAACATAAAGCCTACCCCCACTTCTTTAACGCATTGGGCAACCTGTTCCGGACTGATTTCCAGTTTCACGCCAGCGGCTTCCAATACATCGGCACTACCGGATTGACTGGATATAGAACGATTGCCGTGTTTGGCCACCTTGCCACCGGCTGCGGCAACCACAAAAGCACTGGCAGTAGAAACGTTAAAAGTACTGGCGCCATCACCACCGGTACCGCAAGTATCGACCAAATGGGGGCCATCGATACTAACCGGGGTCGCCAGTTTGCGCATGACAGCAGCAGCAGCGGTAATCTCCTCGATGGTCTCGCCTTTCATGGACAAACCAATCAAAAATCCGCCTATTTGTGCCGGCGTCGCTTTGCCGGTCATGATCAGGGTCATGACTGCGCCCATGTCTTCGGCAGATAAATTCTGGCGGGCTGTAACTGATTTTATGGCTAATGGCAGATCCATGACTCTCTCCTGATAACGGGCGCAAGCATAACACCCCATTGGTAATGTCAAAAGCGGGAATCGATAATGGCAAGGTGATACATTAAACCCGGATAATTAGCGGGTTCAAACCTGCAGATAAATTCAGGTGCGCTACTATTTCTGTTTTGACCGGAATCGTGCCAGCTCGTTTAACAACCAGTCTTTTGTCTGAATTGTTTGCTTACCAGGACAGGACACGGTGTAAAAATCACCACTCATGGTACTTTTCGTGGCTGAATATTTAATAAAATCTTCAGTATTTTTAATATCATCCCTGAAATACTCAAACTTCCTGCTTATATGAGATTCGCCTTTCCTGCCATTATATTTGGAACCATTTCTATTGATCGTGCAGTTACTATTTTTCACAAAACTCAAAAGATGGGTCACTTCCCTGGCTTGTTCTGGTGGTACATCGGCTATTGCTGGATAAACTATTAATAAAGTTAAATAAACCAGATATTTTGGCATTTTCTTAATTCTGTTTATCATATTAATTGTATTATAGCTGTGATTCTATTGGCAAAATCGAATATAGAGCTTCATTAAAACGCCGCCAGGCACTTGTTTTTGGGTCCGAATCATATCGGATCTCTTTACCATTTATGTTTTCAATCCAGTAAATTTTTTCAACCCTGGATTCAATTCCTTCATCATCAGTTTCTTCTACGGTTACCAATTCCAGCCTATAGGTGAATTCTTCCAGAGCATTATCAAATACCTCCGACCCGATAAATTGGGCCATTTCAGGAACCTGGTAAAGCACACCAACTTCGGCATTAATATTGGCTGAACGCGGATCAAAATTAAATGAGCCAATAAAAATCTCTTCCCGGTCAAAAATATAAGTTTTGGCATGGAGACCACTTTTTGCCTTGTGACTACGGCGTAATGACCTGCTGGCCCTGGTTTTAACTTCGGCTTTTAATTCATACAACTCGATACCGCCTTTGAGTAAATTGATACGTTGCCGGGCGTAACCTGATTGCGCCATAATGCCATCGGTAGATGACAATGAGTTAGTAATAACCTGAACTTTAATGCCCCGCTTAACGAAAGATGCTAAATACTTTGCGCCAATATCACCGGGAACAAAATAGGGAGAAATCACCTCAAAACTTTTTTTAACCTGGTCCAGGTGTGGCTTCAACAGGGACTTGAGGAACACGATCTCCTTTTCTGACTTGCCCAGACCTTTTTCAGGGTCATCATACAGTACCAACACGTCACCTCTGTATAATTTTTTGTAACTTTTATTTTGTAACCGATTTTTAAGGAATTTATACATTGCAGAGTCCTTAATATCCAGGTCGTATTTTCTTCCTTTTTGATTCTGCTCAAATTCAATTAATTCTTTTTTTAGTTTTTCGAGGTCTTCCGGTGTTGATTGGTTATGCTCAAATAACTTTACTGGATAAACTATCTTGCTGTTCCAGTAAGCATCAAATTGTTTTCCGACATCGTTCACGATCTGGCCAACTGAAAGTACTTCAAGGTCTTTGAAATTACTTTCTTTATCGGCAGAAAAATATTCATCGCCAATATTGCGCCCACCAATGATCGTATACTGGCCATCAACAGTGAATGACTTGTTATGCATACGACGATTGATACGAAATGCATCGGTCAGGTAATCGGCGGCACGAAATCCACGGGAAGCAAACGGGTTGTATAAACGTACTTCTATATTTTTATGATTGTCCATTGCGTATAACATGGCTTCATTTTCTGCCTTAATACTAATATCATCCAGCAATACCCTCACGCGTACGCCTCGATCAGCAGCCCTAATCATCTCACCATAAAATAGTTTTCCAATTAAATCCGCACGCCAGATATAATACTGGACATCAATAGATTTTTCTGCCTGTTCCAATAGGGCCATGCGTGCAAGATAGGCGGCTGTTCCTTCATCCAGTAAAAACATTATGGACTTGTCAGAACCTTCACTTAATAAAACTGCAGCCTTTTTGCCCAGACTACTGTTGCCAGTATCGTTATAAGCATAACTTGGGCTGATATTGTTATTTACTGGCAACTGGGCGCAGGCTGACACCAAAAGAAGACTTATGGCCAGGAAAACAGGCGCTAATTTTTTTATAATTTTCATTTTAGGTGCACGATACCGGCTCTTTAACAGCTTATTCTCATAATAAAAATGCTACAAGTATTGACTCTATATAACTCAGAATTTAAAAATCAGTATTTACAAACGCCTCTCTCGCCGAACTGGGAGAAATACCGTACCAAACGACGATAGGCACGTGAAAAATTCGCCTGTTCTGAAAATCCAAGCAAAAAGGCAATTTCTGTCATGGACATTGCTGTATCCTTAATATATTCACCGGCCATATCCTGGCGTATTTTTTTGTAGAGCGAACTAAAACTGGTTTTTTCTTCTCCCAATTTACGCTGTAAAGTACGCAAACTTAAATTTAATTCGTTAGCCACTACGTCCTCTGCGATCTGTCCTGATGGCATCATCTCAATCAGCATTGTTTTCACCTGCATAACTACTGAGTTACGATCAAGCGTTTGGAGATATTTTATTGCAATCT
Organism: Acidiferrobacteraceae bacterium; assembly: GCA_003228915.1. Classification (GTDB taxonomy): domain Bacteria; phylum Pseudomonadota; class Gammaproteobacteria; order Acidiferrobacterales; family SZUA-150; genus SZUA-150. Next base: position 261 of record QIGL01000082.1, on the reverse strand, counting down.
CTTCGTTAACTTTTGCCAGCCCGCTGTTACCAGTCGGTTGTCGTTGTTCGGCGAGCATGTGGTCAAATACAGTCAGGTTTTGTTTGCAGTTGTAAATTACATTTGTGCCAACGAAATTCTCCAGTCTGTCACTGCACACTGATCGCTCTCTGGTCACCTGAATTTCAAGAGGGGAAAAATTCCTGCCACATAATTGTCGACACATCACTACAACAGCGACCATGCCGGCGTCACGGGCAGCGTCATGCACAATATCCTCAT
>QIGL01000035.1 GCA_003228915.1 Acidiferrobacteraceae bacterium | reverse complement strand
GAGCAGTTGCCGAGAGATCTCAACCCACGGAACTTCAGTAGTACCAGGAAGTGACAAGATTCCTCCGCTTCGGTCGGAATGACAAACATATTCGGAATGACGAACATATTCGGAATGACAAATAGTTGTCGGAATAACAAGTATATGTCGAAATGGAAACATTCGGAATGACAAGCATATATTGATCAGAGTTTCCCTTGTCATCTCGACCGTAGTGGACGACTCCATGGATGGAGGAGCTAGAGCAACGCATGGAGCAGTTGCCGAGAGATCTTAACCCACGGAACTTCAGGAGTATCAGGAAGTTCAAGATTCCTCCGCTTCGGTCGGAATGACGAACATATTCGGAATGACAAACACATGTCGGAATGGCAAAAATTTATGTGGAATGACAAACATATTATTGATCAGAGTTTCCTTAACCTTAAGACTCTTTGCGCGCATGGCCAGCGGCCTCAAGTCTCTGGAGATAACTTTGCCAGTATTTTTCCTGGTTAATACCAAGCTCATAAAGTTTTTCCCAGGAATAAATGCCAGTATTATGCTCGTCATCGAATTCAAGCACGACCGCATAATGACCAACAGGCTCTATGTTAACAATATTGACATTCTCCTTGCCCAATTGCAGCACTTCCTGTCCCGGCCCATGGCCCTGCACTTCGGCTGAAGGAGAATGCACTCTTAAGTATTCGCATGGAAGTTGGAAGTCACTACCATCTTCAAAACTGATTTCCAGTATCCTGGACTTTTTGTGCAACTTGATATCAGTTGGTTTATGTGACTTTACTGTTGTTTCGTTCTCTGGTTTTGACATTGCTCACTCCGGTTCAATCATTTATTTTCCCGATAACCATTTGGTACCGGGAAATCGCAGCAGCCGATTATACCGAAATCAAGACCCGGCTATGCTCCAGTTACGTGCCTGCTACCCTCAAGATTAACAGGAGTATAGCGACAGGATAATAGAGATATGGCTGAATCTGCACCACAGATACGATTACGACGCCTGTAACCAGGCAGCAACGTCACCCGCATAGTAGGTCAGTATGGCATCGGCGCCGGCCCGTTTAAAACTAAGCAATGTCTCCAGGACAACCTCTTTCTCGGATAACCAGCCATTTTGGGAGGCGGCCTTGAGCATGGCGTATTCTCCACTCACCTGGTAGGCATAGGTAGGCACCCCGAATTGTTCTTTGACCCGGCGCACAATATCCAGGTAAGGCAGGCCCGGTTTGACCATCACCATGTCCGCGCCCTCCTCCAGATCCAGGCCCACTTCACGCAGGGCCTCATCAGAATTGGCTGGATCCATTTGATAGGTGTGTTTATTGCCGGTACCCAGGCTGGCCGCCGAGCCCACCGCATCCCTGAAAGGGCCATAAAAATCCGAGGCATACTTGGCAGCATAAGCCAGTATTCTTGTATGAATATATTTTTTTGCTTCCAGGGCATCACGAATCGCGGCAATACGGCCATCCATCATATCTGAAGGCGCAACAATATCTGCCCCCGCCTCGGCATGGGAAAGCGCCTGTTTTACCAGCACGGCGACGGTTTCATCATTTAAGACATAACCCGACTCATCTATAAGACCATCCTGGCCATGGGTGGTAAACGGGTCCAGGGCGACATCGGTTATGACGCCCAGTTCTGGAAAACTTTTTTTCAGGGCGCGAACAGCATTTTGCGCCAATCCTTTAGGGTTGAACGCCTCTTTTGCCGATTCTGTTTTTTTGGTTTCGGGCACAACTGGAAACAGGGCAATGGCGGGCACCCCTAAATCGACCAGCCTGGCAGCATACTCCAGCAACAAATCGATGCTCATACGCGAAATGCCGGGCATAGATGTGATGGCTTCGGTCTTATTTTCGCCTTCAATAATAAATACCGGCTGGATCAGGTCGTCGACCTGCAAATGAGACTCGCGCATCAGGCGTCGGGAAAAATCATCCCGCCGCATACGACGCATGCGGGTACGGGAATAACTACCTGCCGGATTTTTTTGCTTGCTCATATCATCATTATATATAGCTACTGGCTGTGAGAGTACTGAAATCACGGGATTTCAGCAATGTAAGGTGTGTTTTGCTGTTACCGAAGCCTGCCTGACCCAGGGAAGTAACAATTTCATGAGATTTGAATCTTTCTACCAGAAAAAAGGCCCGGGAGACCGGGCCTTTTTTTAACATGACTAAGGACTAACGACGTCGTTTTGTCTTTTTCTTGGCGGCCTTTTTCTTCACTTTCTTTTTCGCTACTTTTTTCTTGGCGGCCTTTTTCTTCACTTTCTTTTTCGCGGCTTTCTTTTTGGCTACTTTTTTCTTGGCCAACTTTTTCTTCACTTTCTTTTTCGCGGCCTTTTTCTTCACGACCTTCTTTTTGGCTACTTTTTTCTTGGCGGTCTTTTTCTTCACGACCTTCTTTTTGGCTACTTTTTTCTTGGCCGCAGCTTTTTTGGCACTACCTGCTTTAGCGGCCTTTTTAGCCGTTGCAGTGGCTTCGTTGATTTTCTTCATGGCAGAAGCTAAAGGTCTGATCTGGGCCTCGATAATTTCACACATTTTGTCGAAAATCTCGCTAATACTGCCAACGCCGGCAACTGTCCGCAGTTTGCCCTGGGCCTTGTAATAGGACATCAAGGGGGCAGTCTGCTCTTCGTAAACTGTTAAACGATTAGCGACCGTATCCTCGTTATCGTCTGAGCGGTGCTGCAAGGTACCACCGCACTTGTCACATTTACCGGGCACCTTGGGTGTTGAGAAATATATATTATAGATAGCACCACATGATCCACAGCTACGGCGACCAGTAATACGCTTGAGTAGTACGCTCTTATCCACGTCAACCAGTAGTGAAAGCTGAATTGGCTGGCCGACACGGGCCAACATAGCATCCAGTGATTGCGACTGCGGAATATTACGGGGGAAACCGTCCAGAATAAAACCAGATTTTGCATCAGGTTTTGCCATACGCTCCTGGATCATGCCCAGTACGATGTCGTCTGAGACTAACTGGCCCGCATCCATGGCCGTTTTTGCCCGTTTTCCTAGTTCTGTGCCTGCCGCCACGGCTTCGCGCAGCAAGTCGCCAGTTGATATTTGAGGTATGTTGTATCTCTCAACCAGTTGTTTGGCTTGTGTTCCTTTCCCCGAGCCGGGTGCCCCTAATAGTACGATACGCATATTATTATCCTAAGTGTATTTATATAACTTATTGATTTTTATCATGATTTATAATCACCCTTTGGTGACCTGCAAGCGACCCCAAACCTACCTGCTTGCGCCCCCTGTCGTCAACGGTTTCTGTCTATAAATCCACCCTATTCTTGCATCGAATCTTTGCAGTGTACCCCTACCGGAATTGGAGTAATCTATGCCACCGTCTGATCGGGCATTGGTTACTTGATCCGGCTATAAAAAAATAACATATAAATTGGCCAAAGTAGCCACTAGCAGGTTCCACACATGAAAAAAATACCTGATTTTAATGATACCGAAATCTGGAGAGTTGAGACCACGCTAACAGAACGATATGGCAAAAAAGTGACTGTTGAACTGGCAAATGCCGAGATCAGGCTCGACTCAAGTAAGCGCGTACTGACACCCTGTCCGGTGATCTGCTAGTCAGAAATAGGAGCTAATTTTGTTGTTTTTAAACTAGGTGAAAGGGCCTATCGGCCCCAGTTTTATTACCGTGGTTACCAGCAGTTCGGTACCGGCGTGAACAAATATGACAATATTGCCGAGTGTGTCACCGCATTATTACAAGTACAGGCAGACCACCATACGAAAGAAGAGAATTCAGATTAATGGAGAAAATAAATAATGGCTAAAGCCACAAAGAAAAAAACTGGCCGCAAAAATACGGGCAGAAAATCGACCAAAAAATCCCCGGCCAAGCGCGCACGTATTATCCGCGAGCCGGCACAGAACGCCTTTTATGCCCAGTCGGGCGGTGTCACAGCAGTCATCAACGCCTCCGCCAGTGGCCTGATTGAAACCGCACGCAAACACAAGAAAAAAATTGCCAATGTTTATGCTGGTCACAACGGCATTATCGGTGCCTTAACTGAAGATTTGATTGATACCAGCAAAGAATCAGCTACCACTATTCGCGCCCTGCGCCATACCCCCAGCGGCGCCTTCGGCTCCTGTCGTTTCAAGCTAAAAAGCCTGGTCGATAACCGCCGTGAATACGAGAGACTCATTGAAGTATTCAAGGCCCACAATATCGGTTACTTCTTTTACAATGGTGGCGGTGACTCTGCCGATACCTGTCTCAAGGTTTCGCAATTGTCAGAAACCATGGGTTACCCCATTAAAGCCATCCACGTCCCCAAGACCGTGGATAACGATTTACCCATTACCGATAACTGTCCCGGTTTTGGCTCTGTCGCCAAGTATGTTGCCATTAGCACCCAGGAGGCCAGTTTTGATGTCGCCTCCATGTGCAAAACTTCAACCAAGGTATTTATTGTTGAAGTCATGGGTCGCCATGCGGGCTGGATTGCTGCTGCGGGCGGCCTCGCCTCCACCAAAGACAACCCGATCCCGACAATTATCCTGTTCCCGGAAGTTGAATTTGATCAGGCCAGGTTCCTGGCCCGTGTCTCTGACATGGTCAAGAAACACGGTTACTGCACGGTGGTGGTTTCCGAGGGCGTACACTGGTCTGATGGTCGTTTCCTGGCCGATACCGGCCTTAAAGATGCTTTTGGTCATGCCCAACTGGGTGGGGCTGCCACCGTGATTGCCGGTATGGTACAGGGCGAACTTGGTCTGAAAAATCACTGGGCCGTTGCTGATTATTTACAACGAGCCGCGCGCCATATTGCTTCCAAAACTGATGTCGACATGGCCTATGCCATGGGCAAGGCCGCGGTTCAGTTTGCTATCAAGGGCCACAACTCTGTGATGCCAACCATTAAGAGACTGTCGAACAAACCTTTTAAATGGAAAGTGGGCATGGCAGCTTTGGACAAGGTCGCTAATGTTGAAAAAATGATGCCCATGAATTTTATATCCAAGGATGGTTACGGTATTACCCATGCCTGCAAAAATTATCTTGAGCCATTAATTAAAGGTGAGGACTACCCGCCTTACAAAGACGGCATGCCTAAATATGTACGAATCAAGGGCATTGCCGTCAAGAAAAAACTGAAAAAGAAATTTGAGCTGTAAATGTCAAACCCGTCGGCAAAATTATTAATTATAATTGTTGGCGGAATTTTTTTTATTCCGGGCTGTGACTGATGTGATGTTGGGCCGAGATGACACTAGGTAAGACAAGAGAGTTATTAGCGGTACAGGCAGATTTTGGCGGTTTCTATAATGGAAACTTTGCCAAATTAATTTTATCTGAAGCCAACAGAGAACATGGTCAGGCCGCAGTGGACAAGTTGATTAAGGAACTCGCGCTTGATGATATTTTTGGTTTTTAAAAGGGGCACTTTGTTCGATGGTGGTCTCGATAAGGGCCGACAATAAATAAAGTTCTTGTTGCAATATTCATTTATTATATTTTTTTTGTATGTATTGAGACTTTTACACAAAGATCTCAAAATATTTTTTAATAACAGGGGACGAGGAGAGGTAAGATGTCTACAGGTTTATATTTCGCACTAGGTAGCGCAATAGCCGCCATTATTTATGGCGTTATTTCGATCAGCTGGATCATGAAGCAGCCAACAGGCAATAAAAAAATGGTTGAGATCGCCCAGGCAATTCAACAGGGTGCCTCGGCTTATTTGACCCGACAATACAGGGCAATTGGTGTTGTTGGTGTTATCCTGTTTTTTGCAATCCTGTTTTTCCTGGATACGCAAACTGCAGTGGGTTTTGCCATTGGCGCCATTAGCTCGGGCCTGGCAGGTTTTATCGGCATGCATATCTCGGTTCGCGCCAATGTCCGCACCGCCGAAGCTGCCAGGCAGGGAATTAATCCAGCGCTGCAAATCGCTTTTCGAAGCGGTGCCATAACCGGCATGTTTGTAGTTGGTCTGGGCCTGCTTGGTGTTGCCGGTATGTATGCAGTATTGCTGGCAATGGGCGTCGAAGATCCTATCCATCCGCTTATTGGTTTAGCCTTTGGCGGTTCACTAATTTCTATTTTCGCTCGCTTAGGTGGTGGCATTTTCACCAAGGGTGCCGATGTTGGTGCTGATATTGTCGGTAAAGTTGAAGCAGGTATCCCGGAAGATGATCCACGCAACCCGGCAGTAATCGCAGATAACGTGGGTGATAATGTCGGTGATTGCGCTGGTATGGCGGCCGACTTGTTTGAAACCTACGCGGTAACAGTTATCGCAACCATGTTGCTAAGCAGTCTGCTGTTAAGCGGTAATACCAATGCCATTATTTACCCGTTGGTACTGGGCGGTGTTTCAATCATCGCGTCAGTGATAGGGACATTTTTTGTTAATGCCAGAGAAGGCGGAAAAATTATGAATGCCCTGTACCGGGGATTGATGGTTGCGGGTGTCCTGGCGGCGATTGCTTTTTACCCCATTACCACCTGGATGTTGGGAGATACCATTATTGTTGATGGTCTCACGATTTCCACGCTAAACCTCTATTACACATCACTGATTGGCCTGGCCCTGACGGCAGTGCTGGTGGTCATTACCGAGTACTACACAGCAACCGAATACAGTCCGGTACGTAATATTGCGGCGGCCTCTGTCACTGGTGGCGGCACCAACGTTATCGCAGGTTTGGGTCTGTCCATGAAAGCAACAGCGGCACCCGTACTGGCTGTGGTTGCCAGTATTTACGGCGCTTATGAACTGGCTGGCCTCTATGGCATTGCCATTGCCGCTACGTCCATGCTTTCCATGACCGGCATAATTGTCGCTCTCGATGCCTACGGTCCTGTGACTGATAACGCCGGTGGCATTGCTGAAATGGCCGAGCTGCCTAAAAAGGTACGGGACGTCACCGATCCGCTGGATGCAGTGGGCAACACCACTAAAGCAGTCACCAAGGGTTACGCCATTGGTTCGGCAGGCCTGGCGGCATTGGTCTTGTTTGCTGATTATACCAATGGCCTGGAGGCAGCAGGCAAGGTGCTCACATTCGATCTTTCAGATCACATGGTCATTATTGGTTTGTTTATCGGTGGGCTGGTGCCTTACTTGTTCGGCGCCATGGCCATGGAAGCAGTGGGTCGCGCTGCTGGCGAGATTGTCACCGAGGTCCGGCGCCAGTTTAAAGAAATGCCCGGCATTATGGATCGAACTGAAAAACCGGATTATTCCCGTGCTGTAGACATGTTAACCAAGGCTGCTATTAAGGAAATGATAATTCCTTCGCTACTACCAATAGTCGTACCTGTCGCAGTTGGCCTCTTACTTGGGCCCAAGGCCCTGGGTGGTTTACTGGTAGGCACGATCGTCACCGGTTTGTTTGTTGCCATCTCCATGACCACCGGTGGTGGCGCCTGGGACAATGCCAAGAAATATATTGAAGATGGCAACCACGGCGGCAAGGGCTCTGATGCCCACAAAGCAGCGATAACCGGTGATACGGTTGGTGATCCTTACAAGGATACTGCCGGCCCGGCCATTAATCCATTAATCAAGATTATTAACATTGTGGCACTGATGATTGTGCCATTGCTGTGATCCTGTTTTTTATAGTTTGAGCTTAAAGGGTTGGCAGTTGCCAGCCCTTTAATTTTTTAAAACTGATTACCCCGACAAGATTAACAGGATAGTGATTGCTTCCTGTATTTCATGTAGCAACACTTTGAATAATTATTTAAAGATTCCAGTTCAGTATGAATAATACTGGCCGTCTA
>QIGL01000058.1 GCA_003228915.1 Acidiferrobacteraceae bacterium | reverse complement strand
ATTGCCACCAGCCAAAATACAATCACCTTAGAACCCTCCTTGTGTCTTGTTTAGTATCCTGAACCTGACCAAGGTTCAATCTGAAGTTCAACCCAAAATTCAATTAAGCTGGTTAATCCCGGAGCTCAATCAATTCAATCCTTTTCTAACTAACGCGTGACTACTTTAAGTAATGCCGCTTCAGAAACAACTTATTAGTAATAACATAAATCGTTGGTTCTTTTATTGTTTTATGACAAATAAATCCCGCTTGTCGCCTGTTTACCATGGCATCAACAGATTTCTTGTATCTCTATGATATATAATGTAATTTTCTGGTTTACTTGCTTCCCGAAATACCAGGACAAGATGACCGGGCTCCCGCCTGCAGCTTGCTTTAGTTTACGTGCTATTTTAGGCTTTTCCGGGGTTAGAAGTAACGATATTTAAGTAAACGGACAAAGCTGGTTTTTTTGGCCAGGGAGCGACAAGGCTCAAACCCTTTCGCAAAACAGGGCACAACATGCAATTAAGTATTTATGCAATACCCGCGATACTGGCGTTATTGGCCAAGGTTGTCATTTTTTTCTACGCCCGGAAATCAGGGACCCGAAATTTTCTGACGCGCTTGTTCGTCTGGTTCCTGGTCATACTCTCCTTGCAGAACATGGCTGAAATCGCACTTTTTGCCTCCCACTCTACCGGCATGACAAACCCGGTAGGGGGCAGTCTTTATTTTGCCAGCGTGATCCTGGCATTTTCCATGTTATTGCATTTGGTGCTGATCCTGGTGCTTGACTGGCCACGAACAAAGTTCCAGAAACAATTAAGCTGGTGGCTCTATTTCCCGGTGATTCCCCTGGAACTATTACTCTGGTTCACGCCCTGGTTAGTCGCAGGCTTCAGGATCAATAGTTATGGTTATACAGAAATAGCTGGACCCGTTTATTTCCTGTTCGAATTATTTGTTTTTGTTATGTCGCTGGGCGTCCTGGCCTTGCTGGCTTACGGCAGCAGAAAATCAGAACTGCCATGGCGAAAATTAAAAAATCGACTCATGCTCATTGGCCTGTTGCCGCCACTACTGGTGGTATTAACAGTCATGTCCTTGCAACATTTTGGTATTTTTATTTTCAATGCCACGGTTACTTTCCCGCTGGCGGTAACATTTTTTCTTATTGTCACGTCTTACGCGATGCACCAGCATCGATTATTTGATATCCAGTTTTATATTCCCGGTTCAAAATTACGACGCCGTAAAACAGCTTTTTACGGTCGTATTAAAAACATGATTGCAGAAATTGCAGATCTTAAATCGATTAGCGATGTCATCAACAGGCTGGCAGATACGCTCAGTTGCCCGGTGGTGCTGGTGTCTGGCAAAAAACCGGTCGTTGCCGCCCTCGGCAATGCCCAGTACATGGCCAACGTGCCCCGCAATTTTTTAAAAAAAATTGATCACATCCAGGTTGCCAATGAAATCAGTAGCGATAACCCGGAGTCTTTCCAGCAAATGAAAAAATATGGTATTGCGGCCATTGTTCCGTTTTACCCTTATAGTCAACATGTTTCAGGCTGGTTGTTGTTGGGAGAATCATTCAGCGACCAGGTTTATACATCGAGAGATTTTCGGGTAACTGAACAGTTATTTGAAAAAATGGCAGACTTGTTCCTGGACAAAATCCTCAACATGCGTCATCAACTGGCCAGCACCGCCAAAGAATTAACGACCATTAAACGACAGGAATTACTGACAAAATCTCAACTGGCAGAGGCAGAAACAGAACTTGCCAGTTTGAAAAAAACTAATGAACGCCTGACCGGCAACCAGTTGGCTGACAGCACCAGTATTATTGATACCAGTGAAATCAGCTCCATGTTCAAGGGCCGGGTTACTTTATTGTCCCGTGACAAAACTTTACTGGCTATATTGCGGGAAGAATTCCCCCAGTGCGTCTGCTACACCGGCCCGAATTCCGCAAATTTTAAAAAACAAATGCCTGCCGATGTTTATGTTTGCCAGGTCACGGACAAAACCGCTGACAATACCACTGATAAGACCATTGAAAATACCAGAGGCAAGCCATCACAAAGTCTTTTAAATTTTATTGTAAAAGAAAAAGCTGTGAGCGCATTTCTTATGTTCGGCGAACAGGCCAGGCACTGGCTACAGCAACACCGGGAAAAACTGACTGGAATTATTATTGATGTGCTGCCGGAAGCTGCAAACAAACAATTAATATTTCAAAAAATTCGGGCACTGCGCCTGTTACGTAATAACCTGGTATCAGAATATAACGCTGAATACCCTTACGTTAATGCCCAGCTACAATCCCGGGAAAGCCTGAAACGCGCCTGTTATTTTGTCGAGACCGGTGAGAGTATTGTGATCGAAAGCCGGGATAACCACGAGGCGAAAAGCCTGGCCACAACCGTACATTATAAAACCAGGCTCGATGAGCCTAAAACTGATAGCCCTGAAAAATCTTTAACCCTGGTAAATTATAGTGCACTTGTTGTCATGGAGCAGGCGGGCGAACTTGATGTTTATCTTGATAGCCTGGCTGAATCCAGCGTGGTGATTAATTTCACAGTGGCCGATTCATCTGGTCATGAGTTTAGCCTTGATATTAAAGAAAAAATTATTAAGCGAAAAAACAATACCCGCTTTTTCTTTTTTACCGACAAAACCACGGTCACCAATATACCGGCCCAGGTACTCAAGCTAACGCCCCTGACACAACGGGCCCATGATCAACAGGTACTGGCCCATTATTACGTGCTCCAGTTTAATATCCAGTCCCTGGAGCATCGTTACTTGTCCCAAGATGAAATGACCGGTGTCTTAAACTCACTGGCTGATATCACCCTGGCAGGTTTACGCTCGGCGATTATCGAAAAAATGGGGGCCAGTAGTGGCTCAACACGCCAGGAAGACAAATTATTTGAGGATGGCGGTCTGCCAACCCGGGCCCTCGACGAGTACGTGGCCGACTATGAAAAACAATTAATCATACGGACACTCAAGCATTGTGGCGGTAACAAATCACAGGCGGCCAGGATCCTGGGGCTAAGATCAAATACCTTGCATTACAAGCTCGAGCGTTTTGGTCTGCTGAAAAAAAATAATTGAATAAAAATAATTCAAGAAAAAAGAAAAATAGTTTCTTTTAATTTTAAAGTTATGAACTGTCCTGAATAAAAAAAGGCCCTGTGTGTACAGGGCCTTTGGTTTTTTTGGTTTAAGATTTTATTAATATAAAATCATTTAAAACCGCCAGTTAACCTGGCCACTGATAATATTGGTGCTTAATTTATAGTCACCCTTGATATTACCGGCTAACCCTTCGCTTCTATCAATCTCGGCATCGTCAATTGTTATCAATGCATAGGATACATCAAGATCCAGGCCCCGCATTACTTCATAACCCACCCCGATTGAAGTCCACAAGCGATCATTGTCCGGCAGGCGCACCGTCCGTTTACGGGCACTGGTCACCGGCGAGCCATCCAGGGCCACACCGGCCCGTAAGGACAGGGCCGGGATCGGCCGAAAGGTCGCACCCACTGCATAACGCATGGTGTTCGACCAGCCCAGTTCTTCTACGGTATCTCCCTGGGCACCGGTTCGATATTGAATACGCACCTCGTCCAGTTGCGACCATTCCGTCCAGGTGACATCCGCCATTAGCGACAGCTTACTCATGACGTCTTGATAATAACTAACAGCAAGGGTGGCGGGTAAAGTAATATCGGCACTGGCGTCGGTATTGACGAAAAAATCTCCGAGCGGGGTAACATTAAGCCTGGTATCTGCATTTGTGAATTTACCATCGCCTTTAATTTTGTGCCTGACCACGGAGCGGTAGGCAACACCCAGCCTGGCGGCATCATTAAACTCGTACATCAAACCCAGGTTGGCCCCCCAGGAATTACTGGTACCATCCACCTCGGCAAAGGCATCAGTAGCTACTGGTACACCACCACTGCCACAACTTGCGCCCAACCCTAGAGCATTACAAAGCGCCTCCTGATTAATGGCTTTTGATAGTAATACTTCCATTTTTTGCAGGTTGAGACCGACCCCCAGTGACAGGTGCTTATTGACCTTAAATCCCAACGAAGTATTAAGGTTGACAACTTTAATGGCTGACTCCACACCAAAATATCTGCCTTTCCAGTCCTTGTCGTATTTTGTCGATAAACCAAATGGTGCGTTAATTGCGGCGCCAAAAGTTACTTCGTCATTAACAGGCATGGTGAAATAAAAATTGGGTACCACCGCTCCCTGGCCCGCATCGCCACCATCGCCGCCAGTACTGGGTGTGCTACCCACTGCAGCCGAGTTGGTACTGCCATTATCCTTAAACTTCATGGAGGGCGTAATGCTATGAAAGGCGGCCACAATGTTGTTTCCCTTCAACCTCGTCATACCCGCCGGGTTATACCAGATAGTACTGGCGTCTTCGGCCGAAGCGGCACCGCCGGCAAAGGCGTTACCGAGACCGCTGGCGCTTTGTTCGGCAATGGCAAAACCGGCCGCGTTCGCCGGTTGGGAAACACCGAACATCAGGCTCGCGACAAACAGCCCGGTAAAAAATTGACCCGTAAAAAATCTAACAGACAGGTTCCTTAACAATGCTTTATTTCTATATTTATTAATCATCAGTGCTCCTCCTGTGACAAGTGGCAACCATTGAAGCACATTTAGTGACGGAAATTAAGCACTGACTTAGGCAAAACATGTGGGTACCAAATTTGTTTTTCCTGGCCCCTGGAAACGCCAGAAATATCAACTTATTTGGCAATTGACCTGTTTTTAATGATATTCCAAAAATAACGCCCAATAAATCAATTTTTATATTAAATCTCAGTCATTTCAAAGTCATCTTTCATGGCGCCACATTCCGGGCATTGCCAGTTATCAGGGATATCGTCCCATTTGGTGCCCGGGGCCAATCCATGGTCGGCATCGCCTTTTTCTTCAGAATAAATATAACCACAAATTAAACACATGTAAGTCTTCATGGGTTCTCCTGCCTGGGCAATTTCATTTTCGATATTGAATAAATTAGCTGTTTTTTGTGACCTGATTTTTTGTAACACATCATAGCGCCGGAATTCTGCCATGATTACAGACAGGGTTAAACCGGAAGCGTAATATTCGTTATATATAATTACAAAAACCAATATAATTTCGCTAGACTAATTTCACCAGAAACAATCCCGATGAATATTAACCGGCGAATAATAATAAAAGATGAACAATAAAACTGCGGTCATACTATTCAACCTGGGCGGGCCAGACTCGCTCAAGGCGGTACGGCCGTTCCTGACGAACCTGTTTTCAGACCCGGATATATTCAAATTTCCCATGGGCTGGCTGACCCAGAAATTTTTTGCCTGGATGATTGCCTTCAAACGTACGGCCATTGCCAGTAAAAACTACGCGGCCATTGGCGGTCGCTCGCCCATTCTTGAACATACACAGGAACAGGCCATTGCCCTGCAATTGTCCCTGGCCATGGAAGGCGATTACGACGTATTCGTCTGTATGCGTTACTGGCACCCCATGACCAAAGAGGTGGTCAGGGAGCTAAAACAAAAGGCCTATAAAAATGTGATTTTATTGCCCCTGTACCCGCAATATTCAATCACCACCACGGGCAGCTCGGTGAATGAATTTTTCAAGCGTTGCAAAAAACAAGCCTATTTTCCTAAAATTAAAATTATAAGTGAGTGGTATCACACCGAGCTTTATCTCCAGGCCATTGTTGCCGACATCAAAACCGCCCTGACCTCGCTACCCGATCCCGACCCAGCAAATACCGAGCTTTTATTTTCTGCCCACGGCCTGCCGCAGAAACTGGTAGACCAGGGTGATGTTTACCAGCAACATATCGAGGTCACGGTCGCTGCCGTCAACGAAAGACTGCAATGGCCCAATACCACGTTGTGTTATCAAAGCCGGGTCGGACCCCTGGAGTGGTTGCAGCCCTACATTAGTAAGGTCATCGTAAACAAGGCAGAACAAGGCTGTCAACAAATGCTGGTTTACCCCATTGCCTTTGTTTCAGATCACGTGGAAACCCTCTACGAACTTGGTATTGAATATGCCAAACTGGCGGCTGATTCCGGTATCGAAAATTACAAGGTAGTGCCTGCCCTGAATGATCACCCGGACCTCATAGAAGCCCTGAAGGAACTTGTAGTGGAGGCCCAAAAAAATGACCAGTAAACGACCCGTAGTTTTGGTATTTGGTGGCACCGACCCGACTGGCGGTGCCGGCATTAGTGCGGACATCGGCGCGCTTAGTAGTCTCGGTTGTCATTGTGCGCCTGTGATTACAGCAGTCACCGCCCAGGATACCTCAGAGGTAAAAGAATTCGCGGCCGTACCCACGGACGTGGTCATCGCCCAGGCTCGGGCAATTCTGGAAGACATGCCGGTCGCCGCCATCAAAACCGGGATGCTGGTTGATACAGAAATTATCAGTGCGGTCACCGCGATTTGCCTTGATTACCCCCAGATACCCGTGATTGTCGATCCGGTGTTAAACGCCAGCGACGGCACCAGCCTGTCCAACGACGACCTGGGTGATGCCTATCGCAGCCTGTTATTACCCCATGCCCTGTTGGTTACACCCAACAAACCCGAGGTCCAGGAACTGGCGACCCAGGGGGATACCCTGGATGCCTGCGTTGCTGAACTGCTATCACTGGGATCTGACATGGTGTTATTGACGGGCACCCATGATAATACGGTCGATGTGGTCAACAGGCTTTACCAGGCAAACGGTGACTGCAAGGTTTTTAATACCAAACGACTACCCCATGACTACCACGGCTCTGGCTGTACCCTGGCCTCGGCTTGCGCCGCCGGCCTGGCCCAGGGAATCCATCCCTTCACTGCCATTGAACACGCACTGGATTACACCCGCAAAACACTGGAACACGGTTATCGCCTGGGCATGGGCCAGTATTTGCCCGACCGTTTTTTCTGGTCTGATGCAAGCAAGTCATAAAATAAAACCGGGCGCGAATTCAAAACCAAATCAAGGCACCCGAATCAGCCAAGGCAGTCAAGGTATCAAAAGTATACAAAATATCCGGGGCCTTTATGTTATTGCCGATACCGGTTTGCTTTTGGACTCGGGTTCCACGGTCACCGATTTGATCCAGGCCGTGACCCAGGCAATAACAGGCGGTGCCCGCCTGGTCCAGTTACGCCATAAATCAAATGACGCATCAACAGACACCCCGGGTATTGAGTCAATTGCCCGCGAGTTACAAAAATTATGTCGTGATTATGGGGTGATTTTTATTATCAATGATCATGTGCAACTGGCTGCAGACATTCAAGCAGATGGCGTCCACCTGGGACAGGAAGATATGCCCATCAACAAAGCACGGAAAATCCTCGGCGACCAGGCCATCATTGGTGTTACCTGTCATAACCAGTTGTCACTGGCTTTAGAAGCACAAAAGCAGGGTGCGGATTATGTCGCCTTTGGCAGTTTTTTCAGCTCCCCCACCAAACCCGATGCGGTTCGTGCGCCACTGACCCTGGCCCGGGAAGCAAGGGACCTGCTGACCTTGCCCATAGTTGCCATTGGCGGCATTACCCCTGACAATGCCGAACCGTTAATCGCGACCGGCATCAGTGCCATCGCAGTTGCCAGTGGCGTGTTTGCCCAAACTGATATCAAGGCCGCTGCACAAGCTTATTGCAAACTTTTTTAGGTGATTTTCCAAATGAACCAGGCAACAAAAAATCAATCCAGCCAGTCAAACTCGCAAAAACTATTTGCCCGTGCCCAAAAACACATCCCCGGCGGCGTCAATTCTCCGGTACGCGCCTTTAAAGGTGTTGATGGCGACCCGATATTTTTTGAGCGGGCCGCGGGCGCGTATCTATATGATAGTGATGATCAGAAATATATTGATTACGTGGGCTCATGGGGACCCATGATTCTGGGCCACGCCCATCCCGAGGTTATTGCAGCCGTCATCAAGGCCGCGGAAAAGGG
>QIGL01000044.1 GCA_003228915.1 Acidiferrobacteraceae bacterium | reverse complement strand
CCTGCGCTTATTCCTGATAGTTCAAGCATGCGCTCGGTGACCGGCGCTGCACCCTTGCGCAGTAACTCATCACGGCGTCGCCAGCCCGCAGCAGCCGATGACCAGTTATTGCGTTCACGTTCTTTTAATTCGGAATTATTAAGATTAGCCATATTTTGTTTGCCTTTGATTGGGGTTTGGGAGTCATGATAGCGTGAATAGTGAAGTAATTTGAATGGATATAAATCACTTACATTTAGCTCAGTACTGTAATATTTTTTTATTATGCCTCGTCAGTGATTGTTGAGTGGAACATTCTCAAATAAAACAATTGCCAGCTCGTGCAATCTATCCATCGCTGCCCGTTTTCTCCGGTGCCAACATATTCATAATCAAACGAATCAGGGTCTCCTTTTGTCTGGGATCAGACTCCGCCACCAACAAGGTTAGCGCCGCCAGACCAGTATCGTTAATCACCGGCTCGCCCCGGGTATTCAGCAGACGGCCATTGCGATGCAGGAAATCCACAAACAGAAACGCGCCGCTGCGTTTATTGCCATCTGTAAACGGATGATTCTTAACCATAAAATACAGTAAATGCGCTGCCTTGCTTTCAACCGTCGGGTAAGCAGGTTCGCCAAAAGCACTTTGTTCCAGATTACCCAGAATCGATGCCAAACCATCTTCGCGCAATTGGGCAAATAAGTCTGTCGCCTCACCCCGTGCGATGAGTGACTGTTTAAGTTCCTGTATGGCCTGCATCGCCACATCATGGCTTGGCAGTTGGCCACCCGCCTGCCCGGAGGGTTCATTCAGCAAACCCTCATCATAACGCTGCAACCACAAAAAGGTCTGGGTGTAGCGGCTAATGATCTCCACCAGGCCACGCCCGGAATCCGTGCTCAGTTCAGGCGATTTGGCCGCCTTTCGGATTAGCGTCAAAGCCTGTTGCAATTCCTCTGCATTTTGATCAAAACGGCGCTGATTGATGCTGTAACCCTGTACCAGGTATTCGCGCAGACGTTGAGTTGCCCAGATACGGAATTGGGTACCCTTTTTGGAGTTGACCCGGTATCCCACGGAAATTATGGCATCCAGGTTATAGAATTTTATCTTACGTTTAACCTGTCGTTTGCCTTCCTGACGAACTACCGAGGAATCCTCGGTAGTTGAAATCTCGTTTAATTCAGCTGATTGGTAGATGTTTTTCAGATGCAACCCGATAGTATCGCTATCTTTATCAAATAGCTCTGCCATTTGCGCTTGCGACAGCCAGATTGTGTCATCGTCGAAATGTACATCTACCTGGGTTTGCCCATCCTCAGATTGATAAATTACAATTTGTTCTTTTTCATGATCCATCATGGTTCCTCTACCAAAAAGGGGACGTAACTATTTTACTCATACCAATCATCACCTTTATTTACAGGGTCTTCCTCTGGTTCGGTATTCTATCCGTCGTCCTGTTCGTCTTTCAATCTCACGATAAAACGATTATTTCCTGATTAGCCTCTTCGCCTGGCTCTACTATCAGGTGGATATGATTTGTCATCAAACACCAGGCATACAGCTTGATACCCAGCTTTATCTCTGATTCCTTCAGATTTACAAGATAAAACTGATAATCGTCATCGGTTAGAAATACTACTTTTCGATTGTGTCCGCACTGGACTATTTGGTGCGGGTAATTAGGTACCAATATGCGTGCTTTCCTTGGCATAATGCTTCCCTGTCACGATCTGTATTAAACCGATAGTCTACATCCTGTAAATAGTTACGTCCCCTTTTCTACAAGACCTGACCGCATGCTATTTAGTTATTACTTTTTAGGTGATTCTGCCTCAAGAATCACCTTCTTTAAATTTAGCATTGCGAATTGACTTTTAATCGCTAGTAACCTTATTACAATCATCTTATAGTCATCAGGATGTAAATTAGATCTCTCTTTATTCGTTATCTGCTTCACTTCTTCATATAAATCTCTTAGTTGATTAGCTAGTACATCACAGTATACGCTATCTCCTTTATCACAAACTTTTCTCGTATCACCTGAGACCCTCTCCATTAGCTTTAAATGGAAATTTATCCTCTCGAACGAAAATGAAGATACCTGATAATAGGTAATGATCGAAAGTGTGAATGCAGACACAGATAAAATAATACTTATTATCCACGATCCAGACTTAATCAACTTCAGGATTTTTATTAGCATCTATTTTCTCGCCTAACGGTTGTGCTCAGCCGCCGAGGCCCGCAGGGACTCGTCGGCTGGAGCTAATTGTTAGCTGTCCTTTGCGGCTTCACGCCGCGCCTTCTTAAGAACCCGCCATAACTTGTTCCAGTCACCACCATCACAAAGCCGAGTTGGCTTGGAAGCGTGAACGCGGGCAAGGAGTGACTCCCGCTTTGCCCATTCCTCAGGGTGAGTCTCGGCTGAAATGGTCACAAAACCTGCGGTAGTCTTCTCGTTGTGACACTTTGGGCAAAGTAACTGGAGATTTTCAAGATCATTGCTGCTCCCGCGAATATGGTCGATTTGGTTCCCCGTACCTCCGCAAGACTGACATTGCCCTTTGTCACGCGCGATTACCGCCCCCCGGATTTCCTTTGATAGCTGCCGCAATCGTTCCGGGTAACCACCGCCCAATATATGAGCAAGCCGAATTCGCAGAGCTTCTTGTATGTCATTTTGCTTGAACCTCCCATCGGCGACACAGGCACGAAAATACCGGACGAACTTTGCCTTATCTTTACAAAGATCCGAACAAAAGAGCACTGGTTCGCCAATCGGAATGTTGCAATTGGGGCACGGGAATGGTGGAGATGAGAGTGACTCAAGTGTTTGAGAAGATTCTACCATTGTGCTTTCCTTGCCTGACGGTTAACGATTTAATAACGTGACACCATGAGTGAATGCCTGCTTTTTAGGCCGTAGCTCATGGTGGGCACGGATAATTTTCTTGTTAGCCATTTTTTCGTTTAATACCTGGCCTATGATTTTTCCAGACTTCAGCTAAATCAAGATTTGGCAGTTTATTACTAATTTCTTCAAGAGCAAGCTTTGAGTATCTCTTAAATCTACTTTTACCAATCTTTACCTCTTTAAAGAAATCCGCTGACTCCTGTATTTTTAAGTGCATAACTACAGAAAATATTTTATTTTGAGTAAGCTCAACTTTCTCGCCGAGTTGCTTTAGGCCTAGAGAATAAAAATCAAGCTCATTTACGCGTTTTACAGAAAGCACTGTTGCACCAGGTGTACCTTCTGGAACAATATGAACCTTTTCACCTTCTTTTTTAGTTATTCGGATATCTACATTTATACCATTTCCTTGTGTATCAATATTAAGACTAGCAATTCCAGGAAATATTTCAGACCATTTTTTTCCACTTTTAACTTCTTTAGCCAGTTTGTTCAATTCAAGCTCACTAGGTTGGTTCCTAATTCCTTCGAGAGATGATTCAATGATTGCGAGAGATTTTAATTTTGCCTTTGCTTCCATTTGTTTTCTTGAATTTGGCTTGAGCAAAGATTTAATTACTTTGAAATCGGCCTCTACCATTGTATGTAAATCAGTTGGTGGATGCGTTGATATTGGCAGTATTCGTTCGGGAAGGTGATCATTTAATTTTTCATTGAAAACTTTTTTAATTAAGTCTTTGTACAGAGTTACGCCAGCTTGTGAATACATATATAGCTCTTGTTCATTTAGCATCACAACATCATGTTGGGCTGCATCCCTAAAACTATTAATGATTTGTATAGTTAAACCTTCCTCTTCAGTTAGGCATTTAACATCATTATCAGTAATACATTTCCGAACACACTTTTCAAAACCTATAGTTTCTTTCTCATAGGGTTCTCGAATTTTCCCGCCTTTATGTAAAATTATACTTTTCAAAAGAAGTTCAAATGATCTATCAAGAAGTATTAATACTGCTTCATGTCTTCCCCTGTCCCACGGGCGATTAAAATGCTCAATAGATAAAACTAATGAGTCTAATGATTTTTCAAAAAGTTGTTTTGCTTGTTTTTTCACTTCATTTTATTGGCTAACGTTTAAGCTGTGGGGCGCGACGTAAGGAGCGTCCCACACAAGCGCATTGTTAGGGCTTGATTCTTATAACCCATGTTTTTCAAAGAACTCCCTCCATTTATTTAAGACACGTTCTGAGAGTTGTTGAATATTAACAACCCTTTCATTGCTCCACAGTTCCCACTCACCATCACCACCTATTGGTAGAACGCCTATCGGAGCCCCTCCAATACAACCACTCCATTTATGTGTCTGTGGGTCTGGTCGTTTAGTCAGTTTAAGATGTTTTGCTTTGTCACAAAGGTCTCTACAGTCCTTCATATCTTGATCGTTAAATAACGTATCAATATCAATTTGTTTAACTGATTTATTTTTTTCTATGTAATCTCGAATATGGTTGGCTGTGACAAAATAATTAAACACATTATCAATATCGAAGTTTTTTTGAAGCCGGTCGAATTCTCGCTCAGCTTTATTAAGCATGTCTCGCGGAGTTCTTAGTTCAAGAAATGCCATTATTGAGCCCTAACAGTGATTTAGACGGACGCAGTATTTGTTTGTAATAGATTGCATCAGTCTATTGTCTATTCTATCCGGGTACTGCTCATTCAATACCCTCTATCCTAGCAGTCATAAGATGTGCCTTCTATCGAATACTGGCGATGGCAGGAATCTGGTAGCTCAAAGGTTTTTTTAGTTCTGGATACCGGCATCCGCCGCTATGATGGTGGGGCGCTATCCATGCAGTATTCGCTGCGATGACACCAAGCTGGCTGTTTTGTCAGTTTTCACACAGTCTTTACGGCTGAAAACTTTCGCCAAATCAGGTAAAGTCCGCTTTTGGTTTTTTCTTGCTGTGGAAAAACCCTTTAAATTCAATAAGAAGGAATCATTATGGCTGAATATGCAATTGCCCCATCGATCTTATCTGCGAATTTTGCCCGTTTGGGTGAGGAAGTAGACAACGTGCTCAAGTCCGGCGCCGAGATTGTTCATTTTGATGTCATGGACAATCATTATGTGCCCAACCTGACCATTGGCCCGCTGGTGTGTGATGCTCTGCGCAGTCATGGGGTGACGGCACCCATTGATGTCCATTTAATGGTTAAACCCGTGGATCGTATTATTCCGGATTTTGCCAAGGCCGGTGCCACTTACATTACCTTTCACCCGGATGCCAGTGACCATGTTGATCGTTCTTTGCAGCTGATTCGTGAATCCGGCTGTAAGTCTGGCCTGGTCTTTAACCCGGCCACGTCCCTGAGCCATCTGGATTACGTCATGGACAAAGTCGACATGATATTGCTCATGTCAGTGAACCCGGGATTTGGCGGCCAGTCTTTTATTCCTTCTACCCTGGGCAAGCTGAAACAGGCACGCAAAATGATTGATGACAGTGGCCTGGATATTCGCCTGGAAGTGGATGGCGGCGTTAAGGTGAATAACATCCGCGAAATTGCCGCAGCCGGGGCCGATACCTTTGTCGCCGGTTCTGCTATTTTTGGTGCCGTCGGTAAAGATGATGCCAATGACTACGACACCGTCGTCGGCGCCATGAAGGCCGAGTTGGCGCAGGCCAAATAACGTCCCGTGCCCGTCAAAAATGATAATAATCAAACTAATCAGCAAAATAACATGACCCTATCATTATATAAGCCCGAGCTGGTGTTGATCGATGTCGATGGCACCCTGGTGGACAGTGTGCCGGACCTGGCCTTTTGCGTTGATGCCATGATGGGGCAGCTGGATATGCCGGTCCATGGTGAAGCCAAAGTCCGCAATTGGGTGGGTAATGGGGTCGAGCGCCTGGTGCGTCGGGCCCTGATTGGCAAACTTGATGGTGAGCCAGACGAGGCCTTGTTTGCAAAGGCCTATCCGTTGTTTCTTGATTTGTATGCCGCCAATACCAGTGCCCGCAGTACACTATATAATGGTGTGCTTGAAGGGCTGGCCTATTTGAAAGGGGCCGGTTGCAAACTGGGCTGTGTCACCAACAAGGCCGAGCAATTTACCCTGCCGTTACTCAAGCACCTGGGGATTTTTGATGATTTCAGTATTGTGATTAGCGGCGATACCCTGGCCAAAAAGAAACCCGATCCCTTGCCATTGTTGCATGCGGCCGAGTTTTTTGGTGTCAAACCCAGCCAGTCGTTAATGTTGGGTGATTCTATGAGCGATGTGAAAGCCGCACGGGCCGCAGGTTTCCAGATAATCTGTATGACATACGGCTATAATCATGGTATTGATATACAGGAATCAGAACCGGATGCGGTGATGGATTCCATGGTCGAACTGCAAGGCCTGCTGGCAGCAGCAACCACAAACAAAAAAACTGCGTAACTTGACTATGTTTAACATGGCTACTTTGATAACACTCACGGATATCGCCGGGAATTGGCCAGAAGGTCGTTGGCGCATTTAGTCTTTCATTAGACAGGTGTCCCCCGACTGCGGCGAGAAAATCTTGCTCCAGACTTTCCAGGAACTGCGTTTGTGTTTAAGGTTGTGTTAAATGAAACCCGTTAATAATAATCAGAATAATTCAGGCTCTCCAGAATTCAAAAAGCGCTTTGAAGCCCTGGTAAAAAAAGGCTTTAACCGTATTCCCGTGGCCCGGCATGTACTGGCCGATCTCGATACCCCCCTCAGTGCTTATCTCAAGCTGGCCAATGGGCCCTATACCTATTTATTTGAATCCGTGCAGGGCGGCGAAAAATGGGGCCGATATTCAATTATTGGCTTGCCATGTGACAAGGTGATCAAGGTAAATGGCAACGAGATTGAAATAACAGAATCTGGCAAAGTAATCGAAAAATTAAACGCCGATGACCCCTTGCAATGGATCGAAGATTTCAGGACCCAGTTTCGTATAGCCGAGTCTGATGATTTGTCTGGTCATTTGCCAGGCTTCACCGGCGGGCTGGTCGGGTACTTTGGTTACGATACGGTGCGCCTGATCGAGAAAAAACTCGGCCCCTGTAACAAGCCAGATAGCATTGGTTGTCCTGATATCCTGTTAATGGTGTCAGAAGAAGTGGTGGTGTTTGATAACTTGTCTGGTAAGTTGCACCTGGTGGTTCACGCCAACCCTGCGAATAAAAACGCCCTCGAGGACGCCAACAAAAGGCTGGATGAGCTGACAGAATTATTGCGCCAGCCGGTGTCCGATGTGAGCTCAAATCAAACGGGTGGCAATAAAAAAGTATCCGAGTCTGATTTTGTTTCCGGGTTTACCCAGGCGGGTTATGAAGCGGCGGTCAGCCGAGCGCGGGAATATATTAAAGAGGGCGATGTCATGCAGGTGGTGGTGTCGCAGCTCATGTCGATCCCTTATAAAGCTCCGCCCCTTGATTTGTACCGTGCCCTGCGCATGTTAAACCCCTCGCCCTATATGTATTACCTGGATCTGGATGGTTTCCAGGTGGTGGGGTCATCACCGGAAATCCTGGTGCGCCTGGAAGCGGGGGAAGTGACCGTACGACCCATTGCCGGTACCCGGCCGCGGGGAAAAACCACAGAAGAAGACTTGCAGCTGGAACAGGAGTTACTGGCCGATCCCAAGGAACTGGCCGAACATTTAATGCTCATTGACCTGGGCCGTAATGATGCCGGCCGGGTCTCGGAAACCGGCACCATAAAATTAACCGAAAAAATGATTGTCGAGCGTTACTCCCACGTCATGCATATTGTTTCCAATGTCACCGGACAATTAAAAAAAGGCATGAGCGCCATAGACGTACTGAAGGCAACTTTTCCGGCTGGCACGGTCAGTGGCGCCCCCAAGGTGCGGGCCATGGAAATTATTGATGAACTTGAGCCCAGCAAGCGTGGAATCTATTCCGGCGCGGTGGGTTATATTTCCTGGGCCGGTGACATGGATACCGCGATCGCGATTCGCACCGCCGTGATCAAAAACGATACTTTATATATACAAGCCGGTGCCGGCATTGTTTATGATTCTGTGCCGCGCAACGAATGGGACGAAACCATGAATAAAGGCCGGGCTATTTTTCGGGCCGTGGCCATGGCGTCAGTGGGGCTTAACAATAAGGACAAGCACTAGTTATGTTATTAATGATCGACAATTATGATTCCTTTACCTATAACCTGGTGCAGTATTTTGCTGAGCTGGGGGCCAAGGTCAGGGTGTTTCGTAATGATGAAATTACAATTGCAGAAATCGAAAAGCTGGCACCGCAATACCTGGTGGTATCGCCGGGGCCGTGTACGCCTAACAAGGCGGGGATTTCCGTTGCAGCCATCAAACACTTTGCCGGGCAAATGCCCATTCTCGGTGTCTGTCTGGGTCACCAGAGTATTGCCCAGGCATTTGGTGGCAAGATTATTCACGCCGGAAAAATTATGCACGGCAAGACCTCCATGATGCGGAATTTTTAGAAATATTAAAAACCCCTTTGAGGCCACCCGGTATCACTCATTGGTAATCGAGCAAAAATCTTTACCCGATTGTTTTGAAATTAGTGCCAGTTCTGAAGATGGCGAGATCATGGGCATACGTCATAAGGAGCTCGTCATTGAGGGCATGCAATTTCATCCCGAATCCATTCTCACCAAACCAGGCCACGACTTGCTGAAGAATTTTTTGGCAATGGGCTAAGGTATTTAACAGAAGATAATACTGCGTCATTCCCGTAGGATAATACATCCAACACTTACAGCCGTCATTCCGGCATGTTCCTAGCCGGAATCCAGCTCTTGATCTTTAGAATCCAG
>QIGL01000076.1 GCA_003228915.1 Acidiferrobacteraceae bacterium | reverse complement strand
TTGAACTTCAGATTGAACCTTGGTCAGGTTCAGGATACTAAACAAGACACAAGGAGGGTTCTAAGGTGATTGTATTTTGGCTGGTGGCAATTGTGCTGATATTCTGGGTGGTCGCATACTTAAGGGCGCCGCTGATTCTCACCACAAGCCTGTTCGCGGGTTTGCTGGGCATATACACACTGACCGCCAATGCGGGCAACATCCTGCTTTATAGCATCTGGGGCAGCTTTGCTGTTATTGCCCTGATTCTCAATCTGCCGGTTCTGCGCAGGATATTAATTAGCAATCATATCCTGAAAATATTTCGTCATATTATGCCGCCCATGTCACAAACAGAGCGGGAAGCACTGGAGGCAGGTAGTGTTTGGTGGGATGGCGAGTTATTTAGCGGTCGTCCCGATTGGCAAAAATTACTCAAAATACCAGCACCGAAGTTAAGCAAGGAAGAGCAGGACTTTCTTGATGGGCCGGTGAATGAACTTTGCCGAATGCTTGATGACTGGGAGATTAACCACAAGCATAAAGATCTGCCGCCGGAAGTTTGGCAATTTATTAAAGACAAGGGATTTTTCGGCATGATTATCCCGAAGTCCTATGGTGGCCTTGAGTTTTCTGCCCTCGGCCATTCCTCAATTATATTACGCATCTCCAGTCGCAGTGTCGCCACAGCCGTGACCGTGATGGTGCCAAACTCTCTTGGTCCTGCCGAGTTATTATTACATTACGGAACCGAAGAACAAAAAGATTATTATTTGCCACGCCTGGCAAAGGGCGAAGAGATTCCCTGTTTTGCACTGACTGGCCCGGAGGCCGGTAGTGATGCCGGGGCCATGCCTGATACCGGCGTAATCTGTCGGGCCGAGTTTGAAGGCAAGGCGGACGTGCTGGGTATTCGTCTTAACTGGCAAAAACGCTACATCACCCTCGGCCCGGTGGCCACGATTTTAGGACTGGCATTTAAACTCTATGACCCGGATCACTTGCTTGGTGAGCAGGAAGAGTTAGGTATTACCGTTGCCCTGATACCGGCCGACACGCCCGGCATCACAATAGGCCGTCGCCATAACCAGCTTAATATCGCTTTTCAAAACGGGCCGAATAGTGGCAAGGATGTGTTCATACCTGTTGACTGGATTATTGGCGGTGCCGATCGCGTGGGCCAGGGCTGGCGCATGTTAATGGAAAGCCTGGCGGCAGGCCGTTCAATTTCCTTGCCGGCACTCAGTACCGGTTCTGGTAAATTGGCATCCAGATCGACTGGCGCTTATGCCCGCATCCGCCGCCAGTTCAATATGCCGATTGGTAAATTTGAGGGCGTTGAAGAGGCGCTGGCCAGGATTGCCGGTTTTACCTACATGATGGATGCGGCCCGGGTGATGACAGCGGGCGCCCTTGATATCGGCGAAAAACCCTCGGTCATATCGGCGATAGTCAAATACCAGTTGACCGAACACATGCGCAAGGTGATTGATGATGCCATGGATATCCGGGGCGGATCAGGCATTTGCATGGGCCCCCATAATCTTATCGGCCGGGCCTACCAGGGTATCCCCATTAGTATTACTGTCGAAGGCGCCAACATCCTGACGCGATCCCTGATTATTTATGGGCAGGGCGCGGTTCGTTGCCATCCTTATGTATTTAAGGAAATGGAGGCAGTCCGTGAGACTAACATTAGTCTTGCCCAGCAGAATTTCGATAAAGCTTTTATTGGTCATATTGGGTTCACCATTAGTAATGCCGTACGATCAATTGTGCTGGCATTAAGTAGTGGCAGGCTGGTGCCAGCGCCAGTTGGCGATAAAACCGCTCGTTATTATCAACACTTGAGCAGAATAAGCGCCGCATTTTCTTTTGCCTCAGATGTGGCCATGCTGGTTTTAGGCGGCTCACTGAAAAGAAAAGAAAAGTTGTCCGGACGCCTGGGCGATGTATTGAGCCAGCTTTACCTGGCCTCGGCCGTACTCAAGCGTTACCAGGACCAGGGCAAACCCCAGGCAGATTTACCCCTGGTGCGGTGGAATTGTGACCTGGCGCTTTATCAAAGTCAGCAGGCCCTTGACGGCTTGTTACGCAATTTCCCCAACAAGCTGGCTGCTGTCATTATGCGCATAATTATCTTTCCCGTGGGTCGTCATTTTAGACCGCCTACCGATAAAACGGGCCACCAGATTGCATCCATATTAATCGAGCCATCCAGCACCCGCGACCGCCTGACCGATGGCGTGTATCTTTCAGATGATCCTGAAGATGCCATTGGCAGGGTGGAGGTTGGGCTTGAAAAAGTTATTGTTGCAGAACCTGCTGCCAAAAAACTGCGAAAGGCCACGGAGATCGGTTACCAGGTTCGTGCACTGGAAGGTTTTGAAGCGTTGCTGGCCGAAGGAATACGTAAAAATGTAATTAGTGATAGTGAGGCTGACTTATTGAGGCGCGCAGATGAAGCCCGTCAAAGGGCCATCAAGGTGGATGATTTCCCGCAAGATTTATCTTGAGTATTTATAATGCAATAAAAAACATAGACGTGATTGTCGGGATTAACAGGATTGCTTAACTCTACGGATTGGATTCAGTTATAAGGCTTAATCCAGTAAATCTTGTTAATCTTGTCTAACAGTATTTTGTTTTTTTAAGAATAATTGAATGACTTTAGTTGAGGGGCAGGTTTGCTACTAAAGTGAGTGGCAAATATAAGGAGAATAAAATGCCCGTACACCTTTTCTAAAGGCCAAGGGTAAAACAGGGCCTTTTAGTGCTGCTGATCTTGCTGTTGCCGCCGCCCGACCGGTGTTGGCGCGTATGCCATTTACCCCGGAAGACATTGATGAGGTCATTGTTGGTTGCGTTATTCCATCGCCAGATGAAGCCAACATCGCGCGCATTATTTCCCTGCGCCTGGGTTGTGGAAAAAAAGTGCCTGCTTATACGGTCCAGCGTAATTGTGCTTCCGGCATGCAAGCCCTGGCCAGCGCTCGCGAACGCATCACCCTGGGTTATTCGGATTTAATTCTGGCCGGTGGTACCGAGGCCATGAGCCGGGCACCTATCCAGTGGAACACCGCCATGGTGAACTGGCTGGCAGGGTTGATGGGGGCCAGGACACCCCTGGCCAAACTCAAGGCAATTTTTTCATTACGGCCGGTTTTATTGAAACCTGTGATTACCCTCATCCATGGCCTGAGCGACCCCCTGGTGAAATTATCTATGGGCCAAACCGCAGAAATTGTTGCCAACCGTTTTAAAATTAGCCGGGCCGAGCAAGACGCTTATGCCATCCAGAGCCATCAACGATTGGCTGCTGCTTTTGATTCCGGTGACATGAAAGACGAGATCCAGGCGTTATACGACAGTAAGGGCAAACATTACATGGAAGATACCGGCATGCGTCGCGATTCGAAAATTGAAAAACTGGCCACCTTGCGACCGGTATTTGACCGAAAATATGGATCCGTCACCTCGGCGAATAGCTCCCAGATTACTGATGGTTCGGCGATGTTAATATTGGCCAGTGAAGACGCCGTCAAAAAATATGATTTACCCGTGCTGGGTGAAATTATTGATCATGAGTGGGCCGGCGTTGACCCGGCCCAAATGGGACTGGCCCCGGTACACGCGGTTGCTGAATTATTAAAAAGACAGAAAATGACCATGCAGGATATCGATTTAATGGAACTAAACGAGGCATTTGCGGCCCAGGTCATCGGTTGCCAGCGGGCCTGGGACAGTGTTGATTATGCCCGTGAAGAATTGGGTATGGACAAACCTTTAGGCGCAATGGATGCCAGTAAATTGAATGCCCAGGGTGGCGCGGTGGCTTGTGGACACCCTGTTGGTGCCACGGGTGCGCGTCTCGTGTTGCATATTTTACATGCGTTACGCCGCCAGGGCGGTGGCCGGGGTGTTGCGACACTGTGTATTGGCGGTGGTCAGGGCGGTGCCATGTTAGTTAGGGCCAGCAAACAATCCGGCGGCAAGGAGTTAAATTCATGAGCGCTAAACACTGGAGTCGTGATGATCGGTCGGAGTACACCTTATTGACGCTGGACGTGCAGGGTAAATCTGCCAATGTATTGTCCCGGGAAGTACTGGAAGAACTTGATAGTATTTTAACTGATTTAACGGCGAGGCCGCCCCAGGGTTTAATTATTCGCTCGGGAAAAAAATCAGGTTTTATTTTCGGCGCAGACATTAATGAATTTCTCGAAGTAAAAGACGAAAAAATCGGTGCCGATGTTGCTCGTTATGGTCAGGGTATTTTTAATAAACTTGAGGCGCTGCCCTGTAGAACCGTCGCCGTTATTCATGGTAACTGCCTTGGTGGCGGTACTGAAATGGTACTGGCTTGTGATTACCGGGTAGCCCGTGATGATGACGGTACCCGTATTGGTTTGCCAGAAGTTCGTCTCGGGATCAACCCCGGGTTCGGTGGTACGGTGCGATTACCTAAACTGGTTGGAGACCTGGCAGCACTGGATATGATGTTAACCGGCCGTGCCTTGCGGGCCCGCGCCGCCCGCCGTATTGGCCTGGTCAATGACCTGGTGCCGGAAAGATATTTACTGACCGCGGCCGAGGCCTGGGTTAAAAGCAGAAAAAAATTCACCCTTCCATTACTAAAAAGACTACCAGGCTGGGCACCATTAAGACCGCTGATTGCGGCAATGATGACACGCCAGGTGAAAAAGAAGGCACGGCCAGAACATTACCCCGCCCCCTTTCGCATTATTAAACTTTGGTTGAATGCGGCAAATTATGAAGCCGAGGCAATTTCCCTGGGCCAAATGATGGTCACTGAAGCCAGCCGTAACCTGGTGCGGGTATTTTTATTGAGTGAAAACCTTAAACGCCAGGGCAAAACAATTGACCATGGCGTGAGTCATGTTCATGTCATTGGCGCCGGTGTCATGGGCGGTGATATCGCTGCCTGGGCAGCGTTAAAAGGTTTTCGTGTCAGTTTGCAGGACCAGCGTGAAGAGGCGATTGCCAAGGCAATTAAACGTGCCTATGGATTGTTCCGCAAAAAACTCAAAGACAAACGCCAAATTGAAGCGGCCATGGACAGGTTAATACCGGATATTTCCGGCGACGCTGTTCGGCATGCAGACTTGGTCATAGAAGCGATTATTGAAGATGAAAAAGCCAAACAGGGTTTATTCAAAGATGTCGAGGCAAAAGTTGGAGCCAATACAATTCTTGCCACCAATACATCCAGTATTCCGCTGGAAGTCATTTGCCAGTCCCTGAAAGATCCTTCCAGGCTGGTTGGGCTACATTTTTTTAACCCGGTGGCCATGATGCAACTGGTTGAAATAGTGAAGGGCGAACAAACCAGTGAAACCATGCTTGATCGTGCCCGTGCATTTACCACGGCCATTAGTCGTTTGCCGCTGGATGTTAAAAGCAGCCCCGGATTTCTGGTCAACAGGATTTTAATGCCTTACCTGATCGAGGCCATGGAACTGGCCGGGGAAGGGGTGAGCCTGGCAACCATCGACCAGGCAGCCCTGAAATTTGGTATGCCCATGGGGCCAATTCAACTGGCCGATACCGTCGGTCTCGACATTTGTCTTTTTGTTGCCCAGGAACTATCCGAACCCCTGGGTATAACCGTGCCGGATGCGCTGGCTAAAATGGTTGCAGCGGGTAAACTGGGCCGTAAATCCGGCCAGGGATTTTATCGTTATGACAAAAAAGGCCATGCCCAGAAACCTGCGGCCCGATCTTCTAATGTTTCCGTGGCCGATCGACTGGTTATGCGAATATTAAATGAGGCGAAGGCATGTTTGCGTGAAGGCGTTGTTGCCAACATTGATGCTGTTGATGCCGGTATGGTGTACGGTACAGGTTTTGCGCCGTTTCGGGGCGGGCCAATGCACTATGCCGAAATGTTAGGCAACGAAACAGTCAGTCATACGCTTTATCGCCTGTCTGAAGAATACGGTAAACGTTTCCAGCCTGACGCGGGCTGGTCATAATATAATAGAATGATAATAATTATTTGTAACACGTGAATAATATAAGGAGCTGATAGTTATGCGTATAGAAAAAGCCGAAACGTTAACTGATCTCTTTCAGGCCCGGGTCCAGGATTCGCCAAGAAAAATTGCTTACCGGCAATTCGAAGACAAGCATTGGGTCAATTATAACTGGCTAGAGACCGCAGAAAATGTCACTCGTTGGCAAGCAGCCTTAAAATCGGAAAATCTTGAGCCGGGAGACCGGGTCGGCATTTGCTTGCAAAATCGTTACGAGTGGATGCTGTTTGAACAGGCGGCACTGGCATCGGGCCTGGTCGTGGTGCCATTATTTTATAATGATCGGCCCGATAATATGGCCTGGTGCCTGGAAGATGCCGGCACTAAATTTTTATTTTTAGGTGATGGTTCCGTTTGGCCGCAGATGCGCGACCATACGACATCTATGCAGCGGGTAGTTTGTTTTCAGAACACACCAGATGGCGACAACAAGGCAATTTCCCTGGTCGACTGGTTGCCGAAAGCTGCGCCAGGCACTGGCGCCAGTGTTGGTAGTGTAGAGGCAATGCCAGATACGCTAGCCACTATTGTTTATACCTCGGGTACCACGGGCAAACCAAAAGGCGTCATGCTTAGCCACAACAACATTGCCTATGATGTATCAGGCTTGTTGGCTGGTTGCCCGGAAATTGATGGCGATGATTTGTTTTTGTCATTCCTGCCCTTGTCACACATGTTTGAGCGAACGGTCGGTTATTACGTTGCCATGGCAGCGGGCGCCCAAACAACTTATGCCCGCAGCGTACTGGATCTTGCCGAAGACATGGTCAGTCAAAAACCGACCATTATGGTTTGTGTGCCGCGAATTTTTGAACGCGTTTACACCAAGGTTCAGGAAGGACTGGGCACCAGTAAGCTCAAACGTTTTTTATTTGAAAATGCCTATCGTCTTGGTTGGGCACGATTCAGGGGGCGTATTTCATTTATGCAAAGTTTTTTCTGGCCAATACTGGACAAGCTGGTCGGAAAAAAAGTACGCAGCCGGTTTGGTGGCAGGATACGATTTGTATTAATTGGTGGCGCGCCCATGCCCACCCACTTGTTCGAGGTATTCATGGGCCTGGGGATTAATTTTCTTCATGGTTACGGATTAACCGAGACTAGCCCGGTTATCAGTTTTAACCAGGTCCATGATAATGAACCTTTATCCGTGGGCAACCGCTTGAAAGACGTTGAAGTAAAACTTGGTGATGCCGATGAGTTGTTGGTGCGTGGGCCAGTCATCATGAAAGGTTACTGGAATAATGAAAAAGCCACCGCCGACTGTATGACCGATGGCTGGTTTCATACCGGCGATGTTGCCCGGCTTGAAGGTAATCGAGTCTTCATCACCGGCAGGGTAAAAGATATTATCATATTGATGAATGGCGAAAAGGTTTCACCAACCGATGCCGAGCAGGCAATTACGACTGATCCCGCTTTTGAGCAGGCCATGGTGATTGGCGAAGGCAGGACCAAGCTGGCCTTGCTGGTTGTTACCAGTCTTACCGATGCCAAAGAAATCAGTGACCGTGCCAACAAACAGCTTCATGATTTCCCGGGTTATGCAAAAATTTGTTACGTATTCAAAACAGTGGAACCCTGGTCAATTGAAAATGGTTTAATGACACCCACGCTGAAACTAAAACGCAAGGAAATCGAAAAACGCTATGCCAGTGAAATCGAAGAAATGTATGCGGGCGAGGATTTGTGTTGAATAAAAAACACCCGGTAAAATAATTTACCGGGTGTTTAACAAAACTAAACTTATTCTATTAATTTTTTTTAAAAAACAGGATCAAAGGCGCCGGTCCAGTCTACCCCATTGGGGTAAACACTGTTCAGGTAAACCGGACTCGCAACTGCTGTGGTGCGCCAGTCCATGGGATCTGCACCCTGGTTTGGTTCATGACTTGCAAAACCATCACGGTAGATTGCATTGAGAAGATCAGTGCAATCATCGCCAATGGCATTACAGGCCGTGCCAGTGAAATAGGCCGGATCAAGCATCAACGCGGCGATAATTATATCCAGTGAAGGATCAAACGGTGTGAACGTACCGCCTGTTGCCGGTGTCGTACGCGCACCGCGATACTCTGATGAGGTAAATGCTTTGTCTATCCAGTCCCAGGATTTGTCATTATCAAAAAAGTATTTATCCTGTTTGTTGAAAATGTAATTACCCAGGTGGTTACCAGTACCCGGGTTAAGCTCTAGCGGGATAGCCACATCAATAAAGTCAGCAATAGCGGCACCTGCACCCAGTTGGTCAGACACCGTATACATCTGGAAAACAGGTAGCTCAGGCACGCCTGGGGTATTAATAAACTGACGCTTCATATCAAGCAAACCCCGGGCCAAATATACCTGGGTTAAAGGATTAACACCCAGGTCCTGGGCTACTTCAATACGTAACCCGTTGGCCCATTCGTTACCGCCGTCAAATTTCAGGTACATGGTCGCCAGTTTTTGAACATCGGTGTAGCTGAAGTCCAGGCGCATGGCAGCCGGGTCATCAGACTGACGATCAATACCAGCAATGGTAACGACATCCAATACCAGGCGGCCGTCTATATTGTCACCCGGGCCATTAATCCATGATGCAAAAAATTGCGGTATGTCAGCTGGCACGGGGGGTGCTGCCCGATCATAACCATAATAAAGCCTGACTGAGACTTTAGTCGTGGTGTCATCAGTGACACTATAATGAGTTGGATCTTTAGGATCATAGTTACTGGCCTGGGTATCATTGTCGGTTTCCTTGATCAGACCATCATGGGGGACATACTCGGCAATATTAATAAAAAAGTCAGCAACACAGGTCCAGGATGCAATGGCACCCACTATGAACCGGGTCATATTATATCCATTTTCAAATGGATCATCGGTTCCGGCACCCACAAAGGCGCAAGGTTGACTGGTTCCCTGTGCCGACGTCATTGCCTGTACCTGGCTAGTCTGTATTCCAACCATGGGCGCTACCGCACCAGAGCCTTTGCCACCGGTCATGGAGTCGGGTAATGACAGGGCAACCCTGCTTAAGGGCGCAGCAGTATCTTCAGTCGCAGTTGTCGCGCCACAGCCAGAGAGTAAAATGGCAAAAAACGCTGTTACGAGCCCCATTTTCCAGGCCGGCGAAAGGCCAAATTTCCATTGTGCTAACATTTGTTCATCTCCTTTTACGATATGTTGAAGTGATAATAATGCAGGTTCAGGTAATAGAGACCGTCATAGGCGGGAAATTTGAAACCAGTTCCCGGCTTTCAAACGGTCAAACGATAAACGGCCTGTTTTTATAGCTAACTGGCGCATAGGGGGCGGTATTAAATGGCAACTTGCTAATTTGAAAAAAATCTTCAAATATTTATAAAGTTAAGGTCTATTGAAGGTATGAGACTGTATTTAATGTAGTAAGTGAGCCCAGAGACTTAACTGAATATATATGCAACTGAGAAGAACAAATTTAAGAAGGCTGGCAGTTATGTACTTTCGAGCCATGACAACAGGCCTGTTACTGACATTATTTTTAATGCCAGAAGCGCTGCTAGCTGCCCCACCGTCGACCAATCAACAGTCCGGACAACTGGCGACTCTGTCACCCCCGGCAGATGCCACCCAGTCAATTAACTACTGGAAGCCCCATATTATCGATCCCGAACGTAACCAGGCAGTAGCCAGGGTGCATAAAATTTTTTCAAGATTGTTACGCACCTGGGATGGCGCCAGAATTGAACCAAGTTTATATGTGGTTCGTTCGGATGCAGGTCCCTGGGCCGCCTCGCTTCTGGATGGAAATATTTTGCTGAGTTACCAGGCAATAAAAATCAGTAATAGTTTTGGCAAGGCGCAATCACAGGATTTACTGGCATTTGTCCTGGCCCATGAGCTGGCTCACCAGCGCAGTAATGACCTTTGGCATTACAAATTTTTCAGATTAGCGGGTAGCCAGGCGCCGGCAGTCAGAAAACAGATTTTGCAGGGTATGACAAATTCAAAAGCAGTTAAGACACTGGAACGGCGTGAAGCACAGGCGGACCATGATGGCCTGACAATTATGTCGGTGGTGGGTTATGACCCGTTCAGGATAGTCGATAAAAAAGATTTTTTTACCCAATGGGTGGAGAGTATCTGGCAGCTTCCCTGTGCCGGGCCCGGTACCTCAAAAGCCGGGGTTAAATCTTACACCCGGTCTTATGCCAAGGCCTGCAACAAGGCCAGGACCCGGGCGTTGCGTACCCGCACCCAGTTAAAAACCGTTGCTATCCAGTCAGTTTTATATGACCTGGGTGTCCAGTCATATATCGCTGGACGCAATGAAATAGCGCGACGCTATTTTCGGGCCTACGGCCGGGATTATCCGAGCCGGGCAGTTTATAACGCCATTGGTCTAACCTACCTGGCCCAGGCGCTGGAATTACGCAGGCCACTGCTTGAGCGTGGTTTATTAAAAGGACCCCAGTTTTTTTATCCACTGGTCCTGGACGCTAGTCCCAAGGCACAAAAAATTACCCGGACAGGGGCCGTCACTAAAAGGGGCGAGTCGGACAACCAGACAAGGAAACAAAAAAAACTAATTAAAAAATTCACCGCCAGGGCCATCAATTATTTCGAAAAAGCCAGGCGCCTGGAGCCGGAGAATCGAAACACCTATTTATTAACTGCCATGGCCCAGTTGGTAAAAAATAATACCTATGTCGCTCGTGGTGTTGTCCAGGGTGAGCTGATGCCAAGGTTTGGCAGTGACCTGGAGACTGAACTACTGATGGCCATGATTAATGCCCAGGAAGGAAAATTTCAAGAATCTGAAAAATTGTTCAGACAATTAATAAAAAAATTATCTGACAAGCAAGATAACAATTCCACTTTACCCCGTGAACTTATTACCTATGCCATACACCACAATTATGCAGCTATGGAAACAGCCAGGGGCAACCGCAAACTGGCCAAAAAAATCTGGCAGGACATGGCAAAAAAATCAAGAAACGA
>QIGL01000026.1 GCA_003228915.1 Acidiferrobacteraceae bacterium | reverse complement strand
AAATACTTCACTAATTGTGATTCCATTTTGAAGTAAAGTTAATAGTGGAAAACGCGGACCCTGGTTTGACTAAAAACGAGATCCATCAGCAGACAGGATTATCTGCCTGGTTGAACGTCAATACCCGTTATTGGCGTTATTCCAGTTTGTTAATTGCACTGGTTATTGCAATACCGATATTGGTGGTATTTGCTGCCTGGTTACAACCTGCTGGTGACGTTTGGCAACATCTCGCCGACACCGTTCTGGTCGAATTATTAACCAATACCTTTTCCTTGTTAATCGGAGTTGGTCTGGGCGTCCTGTTTATTGGTACCGGCCTCGCCTGGCTGACCGCCATGTGTGATTTTCCAGGGCGAAAGTTTCTCGATTGGGCGCTGATGTTGCCGCTGGCTGTGCCCGCTTATGTGCTCGCGTTTGTCATGGTAGGTTTGTTCGATTTTAGCGGCCCGCTATTAACCGGGCTGCGGGCACGAGGTTTCGAACTCCATTTATTGCCGGAGATTCGTTCCACACCGGGTATTATCCTGGTCATGGTACTGGCGTTTTATCCCTACGTTTACATGCTTGCGCGACTCGCATTTATTAGCCAGGGAAGAAACCTGCTCGATAGTGGTCGGGTACTGGGCCTGGGACCGTGGGCAGCTTTTTATAAAGTAGCATTACCAATGGCCAGGCCAGCCATCGCAGCGGGGGTTGCCCTGGCCTTAATGGAAACCCTGGCCGATTTTGGTGCCGTTTCGGTTTTTAATTACGATACCTTCACAACAGCAATTTATAAAACCTGGATGGGTTTGTTTAATATTACCGCCGCTGCCCAGTTGGCTTCAATATTACTACTGTTCGTTATTACTGCTTTATATATAGAACGCCGGTTACGACAGCGAGCCAGGTATGAAGCTGACAGCAAATCATCCAACGAGTTACGATTTGTTTTAACCGGGGTTCAAAAATTTTCTGCAATAATTTTTTCTTTTTCAGTATTGATTATTGCGTTTGTTGTGCCTGTGATTCAGCTTTTTGTATGGGCCTGGGAGGTCATCGCCCAGGAACTTGACAGCCGGTACTTCAGGTTCCTGTTCAATACTTTGTTCCTTGGTTTGCTTGCGGCTTTCCTGGCGAGTTTTGGTGCATTATTGCTTGCTTATACCTATCGATTACGACCGGACAGGTTTACAAAAATAACGGTCAGGTTGGCGACAGTGGGTTATGCCTTGCCCGGTTCTGTGTTGGCAGTCGGTATTATGCTTGTCGTCGTCTGGCTGGATAATAAATTTTTAGAGATTTTACAGACGACAACAGGCTTCGAGATTCAACCAATTTTAACAGGATCAATCCTGGTTTTAATTGTTGCCTATGTGACCCGGTTTATGGCTGTTGCCTATGGCCCGATTGATAGCGCATTTAGCAGGATCCGCCCTTCGGTGATCCAGGCGGCCCGTAGCCTGGGTGCCGGCAATTGGAAAATCCTTTGGCGTGTTTCCATGCCCATGCTTAGTGGCGGTTTACTTAGCGCCATGTTGCTGGTGTTTGTTGAGGTCATGAAAGAAATGCCGGCGACCTTGTTATTACGGCCATTTGGCTGGGATACACTGGCAACCCGTATCTTTGAATTAACTTCAGAAGGTGAATGGGAACGAGCGGCACTACCGGCGCTAGCATTAATTATAGCCGGACTGATCCCGGTAGTTTTACTCATTAAAAAAAGCCAGGAACGGTAAGTCACTCTTCGTTTATGTATCATTTAGTAATAGTTCTTCATGTAATAGATTAACTTTTAGGTGCTTGGCAAGGCAGGCTGGCATAGGTATAGTTGCGACTCGATTTTGGCTAGTGGGAGAGACCTGACCCAGCTCAACTCAACTCGACTCGACTCAATATATGAGGTGAGGTGAGGGAGGGGGGGGGAGGAAAGTCAGGCACCGAAGGCGCAACCGCCCGGAAACGCTCAGGTAAAAGGACCATCTGCTGTTTGTCGACTCTGGAGAGATTCTGAAAAAAATTCTTGTTTATAAGTTACCTATTAGCAAGCTACACGGGCAAGGATTTTTGTTACAGGACACCGAAGGGGCTAAAGCTCTCAGGTGCAGGGACAGAGGGGCGATTGATTGAACATTGCCAAATAAATAATATTTTATTTAATTTATTTAATTTTCTTTCGTCGTCTTTTTGATACCCGGGATTCTTGTAATGACCATATCTATGATTGAGCCGCTTACCGAAGTAGTAAATAAACAAACGCTTCCCTTTGACGAGCCTGGTTCGCAAAACAAAAATATTTCACGCATGCCTGTCTGGATTCGCCATCGTCTTGGCAATGATAGTTTATTCGGCCGCACCCTGGAAACTGTTCAAACCCATAAACTCCATACGGTATGCGAAGAAGCGCGTTGTCCCAACCGGGGTGAGTGCTGGAGCCGGGGCACGGCCACCTTTATGTTACTGGGCGATACCTGCACCCGTGCCTGTGGTTTTTGTTCTGTTAAAACTGGCCGCCCGGACGGTTTTGATAAAAATGAACCGATGCGTGTAGCTGCTGCAGTTAGTGTAATGAGTTTGAATTATGTTGTCCTGACCTCTGTCAACAGGGACGACCTGGCGGATGGCGGGGCAAGTATTTTTGCCGATACATTGAGTGTGTTGCGGGATCAGAATAATAGCATTGGCGTTGAATTTCTAACCCCGGATTTTCACCGCCGTCAGGAACGGGCAATTGAACTGGTGAAGAATGCACTTGGCAGCCAGGCTGGTAACGAAAAAAGAAGCCTGGTCTGGGGCCACAATATTGAAACGGTACCGAGGCTGTACCGACAAGTCAGGAAAGGGGCGAGTTATGAACGCAGTCTCAAGCTGTTACAACAAGTTTCCGTTATACCTGGTGTCGAAAGTAAAACCGGTATAATGCTGGGCCTGGGAGAAAGCCGCGACGAAGTTTACCGGGTATTGCGCGACTGTCGCGACGCGGGGGTAAAAAGAATTTCCATTGGCCAGTACCTGAGACCAACCATGCAACACCTACCAGTTATTTCGTATGTCCATCCCCATACGTTCAATTGTTACGCAGTTGCGGCCCGGGCCATGGGGTTTAGCTGGGTTAAAGCGGGGCCCCTGGTGCGCAGTTCGTACCACGCCGAAGAAGATCAAGGCGAAGCGTTTCGAGAAACCAATTAAAGCCTATTAAATTAAGGTCAGGTATAAATAGTATGTCACTAAAAACACCATTATATGATAAACATATCGAGATGGGCGGAAAAATGGTTGATTTTGCCGGCTGGTTAATGCCGGTCCACTTTGGCTCCCAGATTGAAGAACATAACGCCGTGCGACAGGACGCAGGCATGTTTGATGTCTCGCATATGACCGTGACTGATCTTAAAGGCGCAGATGTCAGGGATATGTTGCGGTTATTACTGGCCAACAATGTTGATAAATTACAGGATAAAGGCAAGGCACTTTATTCGTGCATGCTTAATAGTGATGGTGGCATCCTGGATGATTTAATTGTTTATTACCTGGATGACAACTGGTTTCGTATTGTTTCCAATGCCGCCACCAGGGAAAAAGATATTCACTGGATTGAAAACCTGGCAAAGGATTTCGGTGACGTTGCCGTTATAGAACGTCCGGACCTGGCCATGATTGCGGTCCAGGGGCCCAATGCGAAAGAAAAAACCTATGCAGCACTGGGCGATGCCCTGCGCGAACACACAGAATCACTAAAACCATTTTATGCAGCGACGGTAGGTGACTTGTTTATTGCCACAACCGGTTACACAGGCGAAACCGGTTTTGAGATTATTTTGCCGGGCAAAGCCGCTGCTTTTACCTGGCAAATGCTGGCCGACAAGGGTGTTAAACCTATTGGTCTCGGCGCCAGGGATACGTTACGCCTGGAAGCGGGCATGGCCCTGTACGGCTCTGATATGGATGAAACCATATCGCCACTGGAAGCAGGGCTGAACTGGACCATAGGCTGGTCGCCTGATGATAGAAATTTTGTTGGTCGTGATTCGCTGGAATCACAAAAGAAAGAAGGTGCCAGTCATGGGATTGTCGGCATTATTTTTAAAGGTAAGGGCATTTTGCGCCGGCACCAGGAAGTTTCCTTTTCTGATTCAGGTCCTGGTTCGGTTTTGGGTGAAATCACGAGCGGTGGTTTCTCGCCGACACTTAATTGCTCTATTGCCCTGGTAAGGGCACCCGCTACGGTCATGCCAGGCAGTGCTTGCCAGGTAAATATTCGTGGCAAGATGGTAGATGCCGAGGTCGTAAAATATCCTTTTGTGCGAAACGGCAAGAGTTGTTTATAGTATTTAAATATCAAACGTACAAATAAGTAAATAATTGCGAAAGAAATCTGGGAGAGAAACAATGAGTGATATACCTGGCGAATTAAAATACACGAAATCTCATGAATGGGTGCGCGTCAATGATGACGGCAGTGCCACAATTGGTATTACCGATCACGCTCAGGACCTGATGGGCGACATGGTTTATGTCGAGCTGCCTGAAATCGGTGACAGCCTGGAAACAGGCAAGGAGTGCGCTGTGGTTGAGTCCGTCAAGGCTGCATCAGATGTTTACGCGCCACTTGCTGGCGAAATCCTGGAAGTGAATGAGACGATTTCCGAGAGTCCAGAAGTCATAAACCAGGACCCGTACGTAGCTGGCTGGATGTTCAGATTGCAGCTGTCGAATAATGAGGCTCTTGATGCTTTGCTTGATGCCAAGGCATATGAAGAAATTATTAATTCAACAGACCAGTAAAAATGACCAGTTATAATATTTATATTTTATATTAATAAACTTCAATGCCTTTTATTCCCCATACAAAAGCAGAAATCGAACAAATGCTGGAAACTATCGGCGTGTCATCAATCGATGACTTGTTTGATGAGATCCCGTCGTCACTAAAATCTTCTGGGCTTGATGGTGTGCCTGAGACAATGTGTGAGATGGAAGTCAGTGCACTTATGCGCAAGCGTGCCAAAGAAGATGGCCAGTATGTAAATTTTATTGGCGCCGGTGTTTATGATCACCACATACCGGCGGCCGTCTGGGAATTAACAACACGGGGTGAATTTTATTCAGCCTATACACCCTACCAGGCCGAAGCCAGCCAGGGCACGCTCCAGTTAATTTATGAATACCAGTCCATGATGACCGCCCTTACTGCCATGGATGTAACCAACGCTTCTCTTTATGATGGCGCCTCGGCCCTGGCAGAAGCTGTTTTAATGTCAATTAGAATAAAGAAAAAATCGAATAGAATTCTGATACCCGACAACCTGCATCCTTTTTACAAAGAAGTTGCCCACAACATTATCAAGAACCAGAAAATAACACTGGATAATGTTTCTTTTGAAAAATCTGCAGGCCATATCACAATAAAAAGCCTGGAACAGGCGAACCTTGAAGGTGTCGCTGCACTTGTTATATCCCAGCCAAACTTTTTTGGTGGTCTCGAGGATGTCGATGAACTGACTGACTGGGCCCATA
Source organism: Acidiferrobacteraceae bacterium (assembly GCA_003228915.1). Taxonomy (GTDB): domain Bacteria; phylum Pseudomonadota; class Gammaproteobacteria; order Acidiferrobacterales; family SZUA-150; genus SZUA-150. The sequence goes on along the minus strand of QIGL01000026.1, from coordinate 2,994 downwards.
CCAGGGATTTGTTGGTGATTGCCGTTGTTAATCCTGTCTCCCTGGCATTGTTGAAACCACCCGGTCAGTGGGGCGAAACAGGCGCAGATATTGTTATCGGTGAAGGCCAGCCGCTTGGTATTCCCTTATCATCGGGCGGGCCATATTTTGGATTCATGTGCTGCCGGGAAAAGTTTATGCGTCAAATGCCTGGCCGTATTATTGGTCGTACTGTTGACCTGGAAGGCAAACAGGGATTCACGCTTACATTACAGGCGAGGGAGCAACACATTCGACGATCCAAGGCGACATCAAATATTTGTACCAACCAGGGTCTAATGGTTACTGCGGCAACTATATATATGTCTTTATTGGGCCCCGATGGTTTATTGCAGGTGGCTCAACGTTGCCATACCAATACCATAAAGCTTGTCCAGGCATTAACCAGCATTGACGGCGTTGAGCGGGTATTCGATCGACCTGTTTTTCACGAAACTGTCCTGAAGCTAAATGTACCAGTGCCGGATGCGTTGCGGGCTTTACAAGCCCAGGGTATTGTCGGCGGTTATGATGTGTCGTCCCATTATCCCGGGCTGGGAAATGTTTTACTGGTATGTGCAACTGAAAAACGGTCTGATGAAGAAATAGAAAACTACGCATTTCACCTGGAAAGAATCATCAGTAAGCGACGGCTTGACCCACCCTGTGCGGTTAAAGCCAATCAAACATGATTTAAAACAACAACAAAAGAATTTTTTGGGACAGGAGAAATTATGGCAAATATCACTTTAAAGGGAACGGTTATCACCACCAGTGGTGATCTGCCAACCGTTGGCAGTCAGGCGCCAGACTTTACATTAACCAATGAAAAATTGTCTGACGTCGGCCTGTCTGATTTTAAAGGCAGAAAAAAGTTAATTAGCATAGTGCCAAGTCTCGATACAGATATTTGTGCGATCAGCACAAAAAAGTTTAATGAGTTTGCGGCCAGTAATAGTCAGGTTGATGTACTGGTGGTGTCGGCTGATTTACCATTTGCCATGGGCCGATTTTGTGGCGCCAATGAGCTAAAAAATACTCAGACACTATCAATGATGCGCGATAAAAATTTTGCCAAAGATTACGGTGTGTTACTCCAGGACGGACCATTAAAAGGAATAACCGCCAGGGCAGTACTGGTGCTGGATGAGGACAACAAGGTTATCTATACAGAGCTGGTGCCGGAAATAAGCCAGGAACCCGATTACGAATCAGCAATTGCTGCCTTGAAAGTCTAGGAAATTCTGATCAATTGTCATCTCGACCGCAGCGGAGAGATCTCATACCACGGAAATTTAGCAGTATCAGGATGTTTCAAGATTCCTCCGCTGTGGTCGGAATGACAAACATATTCGGCTGGATTGACAAATATATATTTTGATCAGTGCTTCCTTAAATATAGATTAAAAATAAAGTTTATTAGCTATGGAATTAATATTTGAATTATCGAAAACGGGCAGGGTCAATAGCTCGCAATCGCCAGTAGGCAATGTTGATGTGTCAGATATTCCGGCGTCGCTATTGCGTGTCAGGGCACCGGCTTTACCAGAAGTATCAGAAATGCAGGCCGTGCGCCATTTTACAAAATTGTCGCAAAGAAATTTTTCAATCGATACCCATTTTTATCCATTGGGTTCTTGCACCATGAAATATAATCCCCGCGCCTGTAACTCCCTGGCAATGTTACCTGAATTTCTTGGCCGCCATCCTTACGGACCAGAGACCACTGGCCAGGGATTCATGGCCTGCATGTACGAGTTGCAGGAGATGTTAACAACGTTAACGGGCATGAAGGCTACCTCTTTAACGCCCATGGCCGGTGCCCAGGGTGAACTTGCCGGTATTGCCATGATTCGTGCTTACCACGACAACAAAGGTGATGAGGCGCGTTGTGAAATACTGGTACCCGATGCCGCCCACGGTACCAACCCGGCAACTGCCGTTATGTGTGGTTATAAAGTCCGTGAAATACCCACGGGTCAGAACGGTGATATTGATATTGACGCCCTTAAGGCCGCGCTTGGACCGCAAACTGCGGGTTTAATGTTAACCAACCCGTCTACGCTTGGTGTTTTTGATCGTGGTATTGAAGAGATTCAACAGCTTGTACACAAGGCAGGTGGTTTATTGTATTACGACGGCGCTAACCTGAATGCGATTCTCGGTAAAGTAAAACCCGGCGATATGGGTTTTGATGTCATGCACATCAATCTCCACAAAACATTTTCCACGCCCCATGGCGGCGGTGGCCCGGGTGCAGGCCCTGTGGCTGCAAATGAAAAACTGGCCCCGTTTTTACCTATACCCATAGTAATGGAGCAAAATGGCAAGTACTTCTGGGCCACAGAAAAAACTGTCCCTAATACCATTGGCCGACTTTCTGCCAATATGGGTAATGCCGGTGTTTTATTGCGGGCCTATATTTATGCACGATTGTTAGGCAAGGAAGGCATGAAAAGGGTGGCAGAATTTTCAGTGCTGAACGCAAATTACATGATGCACCGTCTGCAGGATGCAGGTTTTGAACTGGCTTATCCAGCACGCCGGGCTACCCATGAATTCATAATAACCCTCAAAAAAATCAAAGAAGAAACCGGCGTTATTGCCATGGATGTGGCCAAACGACTACTGGATAAGGGGTTCCACGCACCGACTACCTATTTCCCCCTGCTGGTGCCGGAGTGTTTTTTGATCGAACCGACAGAAACGGAAGACAAGGCCACGCTCGATGAATTCATTGAGGCGTTATCTGGCATCGCTAAAGAAGCCAGTGAAAATACTGAGAAAGTAACCGGTGCGCCGTATACCACGCCTGTTAGAAGGCTTGATGATGTTAAGGCTGCCAGGGAACCGGATTTGGCGTGGAAAGGACCAGTTGCGAGTGTCGAGTAACTAGGTAAACTAACTGCCACTAGCCACTAGCCACTAGCCACTAGCCACTAGCCACTAGCCACTAGCCACTAGCCACTAGCCACT
>QIGL01000112.1 GCA_003228915.1 Acidiferrobacteraceae bacterium | reverse complement strand
CTACTCTAGTATTTTAAAACATATTGCTGAGTGTCAGGTATCGGCTGTGGTTGTTCTGAGTTAGCAGTTTAAATTTTTATCGAACACAGTGGGTGCAATATAGCCTAGAGCTTGATCCGGCGATTATTCTGAGCAAAACTTCACGGCGACAAATCCATAATTTAATTATGTTTATCGCAAAGTTAATACGGCTGCTACCTTAGGGTGCTGGCCGTTTTTCCATTGTGGTTCCGTTAATCTTTACTATTATCAATGTGTGGGCGGTATGGATTAATCCAGCAAGCATGTCGGTAAAGACGCTCCGGATTGGTGGGTTAGATAGTCTTCTGGCGCTCGTTATTTAGTGATCTGAATATGGTATTAACATGGGTCAGACCCGAATGGCACTGACAAAAGCAAAAAAAGCACTGTCATTCCGGGCGAAACAAAGTGAAGACCCGGAATCCAGAGGTTTAAAATTTTGTCGTTCAGTCACAAGGATAATGCCTGGCGTGACAGGTCAACCCAGAATGACTAGATTCCCGTTTCCGCCCCAAAAGCACTTTGTCACTTCGTTTGGGCGCACGGAATGACAACGACGGGAGGGTAATACGCTACTCTACATTTCTTGGGTGTAAGTCAGTACCTTTTGGGCCAGGATCCGTTTATAACGTCAATATAAACAATAGCTTATCAGTAAGTGTTCAGCCCATGATTAATCAGGCACGAATCTTGTATAAGTTTTATTAACATTACAAAAAATTATAAAAAGCATGGAGTTAGCAATATAGCAGTAGTTTTAAAACGAGGCAGTACCATGTTGTATAAATTAGAAAACCTAAGATTCATGAATGCCTTCAGGAATCAGTCAATTGGCCGCAAACTTGTGGGCCTGGTGTTTTTCCTGGTCCTTCTCTTCAGCATTTTGATGGCATTTATGTATCAAAAGATTGACCTGCTGGGCGCAACCATAAAATCAGTCGCCAATACCGAAATTGCTGCGGCAAAACACATTTCAGATATTGCCCTGGAGCAGGGCCGGCAAGCGGTGCTCCTGGAGCGCAGTATCAGGAATGGTCAAAACGTACTTTATGATGAAAGCCTGCGGGAGCTGGTAAAAAACGCGAAAGTTGAATTTGATGCCTTGACCGACAGCATTAATTCAAAACATAAAAAAAGTGGAAAAATAGTTGCGGCTGCCCTGAAAAGTACGAGCAATGAGAAAAAGAAAGAACAGCTTTTACAGCTGACCGCTCAAATGGAAAAAGTCATATCATCTCACCAGACCTATGTTGAACTGGGCGGCAAGATTTTTGCCGCCGCACTTGAAAATCGAATGCATGATATTGATAAACTTACCCGGGAAGCAGAGCAGGCAGAGTTGATTGTATTTACAATCTCTAAAGAATTTTTGGGTATGATCCAGTTAAATACCAGGAACACGGCCGAGGCGGCATCAAAAGAAGAACAAATTATTTCCAGTGTTATTCTCATTGCAGTTCCTGCCGTGGTTATTTTTATTATGTTACTTGCTGGCGCGTTTTCCAGGATCATTACCAGGCAACTTGGCCAGTCAATTGCAGTGGCCGAACGAATTTCACGAGGTGATTTAACAGCCAAAGAAATTGAAATTAATACCAGGGACGAGGCCGGTAAGGTTGCTCAGGCCATGAAAACCATGAGCGCTAATTTAAGAAAGTTTGTTACCAGTATGTCAGAGAGCTCTGGACTAGTTAGTAGTGTTGCCGCTGAAATAGCCGAAGAAAATAAAAAACTGACAGATCGTACTGCTCAACAAGTCCAGGTTATGGAGCAAACCAGCACGGCTGTCGACGAATTGACCCGTTCGGTTAAAGAGACCACGGCGAATGTCATTGAGGCCGATCATCATGCGGCCCGCTCGAGAAACCAGGCTGGCGACGGTGTGGAAATTGGTGAAGAAGCAATCAGTGCAATTGAAGCGTTGGCAGACAGTAATAAAAAAATAGAACAAATCATCCAGGTGATTGATGATATTTCTTTTCAGACCAACCTGTTGGCGCTTAATGCAGCCGTTGAAGCAGCGCGGGCAGGCGAGCAGGGGCGCGGGTTTGCGGTGGTGGCTACAGAAGTGCGTAGTTTGGCTGGTCGCTCAGCTGAGTCCGCTAAAGAGATTAAGAAGCTGATCCATAACAGCGCAGAACGCATGGCCAAGGGATCAGAAAAAGTACGGGCATGTGGTGAGGCGTTTAGTGACATCCTTAAAAGTGGTGAAAAAACTGCCCATATTGTTTCCCAGATTGCCCAGGCCAGCGAGGAGCAGGCCAAGCAAATTGAATGGGTTCATCGTGCGTTGAGCGAGATCGAAAATATTGGTCAGCAAAACATGCATATGGTTGAAGAATCCGAGGTGACCAGTGAAACCCTGGCGCAACAGGCCGAACGTATGAACCAGATACTGGCATTTTATAAACTGGACAATGAAAATAAGAATCCCGAGCAGGTGCCCAATCGCCCTAAGTCTCATTCTGGAAGTAATCTTCGGTCTGGTACGTTTAAACAGGCCAGTTAAAACAATCTGATCCTTTTAGGCCTATCTGTTCTTTGGCCTGAAGTTCCTGGCTTGACATAACCCCGGTATCACCTTGGTACAATTAGAATAATGGGGTAAAAGAATTACCGGGCTGTACCCGCCCCGTTGACAACTAAGTTCCACGCGTCAGGTTTTTGGCGTAAGTGGTTGCAGGTAGTTGCAGTTATGCGCACCTCTGGGTAATGTGGATGTCCGGGTTCTAAACAAGATTTTAATGACGTACGGGATAAAGGGTTAATAAAAAAACATTACCAGATGCCAAAAGATCAACTCATCATAGGGATAGATGTAGGCTCTACCACTGTCAAGTGTGTCATCGTAGACAGTCGTTCGCGAGAAATTCTCTGGTCAAGATACGAGCGCCACGAAACCCGCCAGGCCGCCAGGCTATCGGATTTATTGTCCGAGGCAGAAGAAAAATTTCCTCAAGTAAAGACCAGCCCAGCCCAGGCATTTATCACTGGTTCCGGTGCTGGACCGTTGGCAGCACCTCTGGGTGCAAAATTCGTCCAGGAAGTTAACGCGGTTACCCTGGCTGTTGAAAAACTCCACCCCGATGTCAACAGTGTTGTTGAGCTGGGTGGCCAGGACGCAAAAATAATTATATTTAAAAAACAATCTGATAGTGGCGCCCGCAATGTAATCACTTCAATGAACGATAAATGCGCATCCGGTACTGGTGCTACCATTGACAAGTGTATTTTGAAGGTGGGCATGTCCCAGGAACAATTATCCAGCCTGAATTTTGATGCCGAAAAACTACACCATGTTGCAGCCAAGTGCGGTGTTTTTGCCGAGACCGATATTGTCAATCTTATCAAGGCGGGTGTACCTGCAGGCGAGGTGATTAATTCGCTGGCAGACGCCATTGTTATGCAAAACCTGTCGGTGTTGGCGAGGGGCAATACGCTCGCAGAAAAAGTCTTGTTGCTTGGTGGCCCCAATGCCTACCTGCCTTTTTTACAACAGTGCTGGGTAAAAAGAATTCCAGAATCCTGGCAGGAACGTGGCCGGGTGATACCTGATGTTCCTGCCAGTGAGCTGATTTTTGTACCTGACAATGCTGAATATTACGCGGCTTATGGCAGTGTCATTTATGGACTAGAGCAACAGCAGCAATCGTTTTATAAAGGTGTTGATGGCCTGGTCGAATTTGTCGAACAGGGCCGTAAGGAAAAGTTACTGGCTTGTTCTGATCCCGGTTTATTTTCTGACGCTGAGACACTTGCGACCTTTAATGCGCAATATAAATTAGCGCCGTTCAAGGCAAAACCACTGGCTGTTGGTAAAACCATCAAGGCATACATTGGGCTTGATGGCGGTTCCACCAGTTCCAAGGCGGTGCTGATTGATGGCAAAGGAGATATTCTAAAAAAAGAGTATCAATTGTCAAAAGGAAACCCGATACAGGATACCAAAGAAATCTTGTTACGGTTCAGGCAGTATGCCGAAAGCCAGGGAAGCAAGCTGGAAGTATTGGGCTTTGGTGTCACGGGTTATGCGGCAGAAATATTAAAACAAACGATTAATCCCGACGCCAATATTGTTGAGACCATTGCTCATATGCAAAGCGCCAAGACCTACTGTGGCGATGACGTCGATGTAGTTTGTGATATTGGTGGCCAGGATATTAAAGTCCTGTTTTTGGAGAATGGATTAGTAAAGAATTTTCGCTTGTCCAATCAATGTTCCGCCGGCAACGGCATGTTATTGCAAGCCATGTCTGACCAGTTCGGGGTTAAAGTCACTGACTATGCAGATATAGCATTTTCAGCAGAGCTTTCCCCAAAGTTTAGTTATGGTTGCGCGGTGTTCCTTGATACCGACCGGGTAAACTTTCAAAAAGAAGGCTATAGCAAGGAAGAGATATTCGCTGGCCTGGCCCGGGTATTGCCAAAAAATGTTTGGCAATACGTTGTTCAGGTATCGCGCATGTCTGAATTAGGGCGCAAGTTTGTCTTGCAGGGTGGTACCCAGTATAACCTGGCTGCCGTCAAGGCCCAGGTAGACTATATAAATGAGCGTGTACCGGGTGCCGAGGTGCTGGTGCATCCACATTGTGGTGAAGCTGGTGCTATTGGCGCTGCACTGGAAGCGAAACGCGTTGTTGAGAAAAAAGGCGAGTCCAGTTTTATCGGCCTGGATGCGGCCATTGATATGCAATACACCACGCGAACCGATGAGGAAACACGTTGTAATTTTTGCGAGAATAATTGTTCGCGAACATTCATTGATACAACCACGCCTGACGGCCATATCAGCCGCTATATTGCCGGGTTTTCCTGTGAAAAGGGCATGGTTGAATCCAAGCAGGCGGTAGTGGCACTGCACAAGGAACGAAAACGATTAAAGGCTGCCTACCCCAATTTAGTTGATGTCGAAGCAAACCTGGTATTTAAAAGTATATTTCAGCCGAAACCCATGCCTGACAAAGACAGGGTGCTTGATTTCGAAAATGTGTCCCGAACCCTCTGGGGTTATGGGCTGGTACGCAGAAAATTTATCAAACGTAAAATGCTTAGAAGCACAGGAGCGCAACAGCAGCAGAGAAGTAAAATTCGAATTGGCATTCCCAGGGCATTAAACGTGTATACCCTGGCACCATTTATGCGAACCTACCTGGAATCCCTTGGTATCGAGAAAAGAAATATCATTTTCTCGGATCACACCAGTGAAGAGCTCTGGCTCGAAGGGGGCAAGTATGGCTCTATTGATCCCTGTTTTCCGGCCAAGGTTTCGCTGGCCCACATTCATAATTTACTTACCCATAAGCAACGCCGCCAGAAACTTGATTTTATCTGGTTCCCGGCAGTTACCCATATCGAAGGCATCGTATCCAATACCGCGGCCCAGGCCACCTGCCCACTGGTAGCGGGCACGCCCGCTGTTAGTTACGCCGCATTCACCAAGGAAAAAGATTATTTTGCAGGTTATGGCATCAAGTACGTGGATCGGGTGCTTAATTTTGAGTTGCTTGATGTGCTTCGCCAGCAACTACTGGAATCATGGGGCGATCTTCTGTCGATAACCGAGGATGAGAATGACTGGGCCTGCGACCAGGCATGGCAGGCAATGGCTTTCTGTGACGAAACATTACAGTCACGTGGACTTGAAATTTTAACCGAAGCAGAAAAAAATAATGATGTCGTGTTGTTATTGCTGGGCAGGCCTTACCACCTGGATCCCGGGTTAAATCACGAAGTGATGGATGAATTTCAGTCGCTTGGTTATCCCACTATTACAATTCGATCAATCCCAAAAGACATCAATTACCTGAAACGTTTTTTCAATGATGAGATTGAATCGGGCAAGATCGAAGATGTTTATGATATCCGTGATGTCTGGCCAGAAAATTATTCTGTTAACAGTTCTTTGAAAGTTTGGGGGGCAAAGTTTGCTGCCAGGCATCCAAATGTCGCAGTGCTGGATCTTTCCAGCTTCAAGTGCGGTCACGATGCACCCACCTATGGTATTATAGATGAAATAATATCCGCCAGTAAGACACCCTACATGGCATTACATGATATTGATGCCAATAAACCTTCTGGCAGTATTGCTATCAGAGTAAAAACCTACGCTTATACACTGGAGCGATACAAGGAATTCCTGCAAAGGGAGAGCGAGAAAAAAACGGATTTTGAAATTTCAATAACCAACAAGCGTATTGAATTAATTCAGGCGGCACAACAAAAAAACAAAATGCAATTTAAACAGCTTGCGCCTGTTTTATGGCATGAACTGCAAGCGTTTAACGAAGAGTGCCTGGACCAGTTACCGCAGTCACTGAGTCGCCTTTTGTACAAGCCCGAAAAAAACAGGAAAGTTAATGAGTTAATAGTCGAGTTTGATTTTGTTAAAAATAAATTAAATGCACGGGATGAGTTATCCAGGCAACAAATCCAGTATATAGAACAATTATCGGACTATGAGCTGGATAAAAATAACCAGGATCAACAAAAAACCAATGCCTAGATTTGTTATTTTAGTAAAACTTGAAGGATCAACCGACAGGGAATCAATTTTATGAAAACCAGCCAAAATGAATACCAGGGTTCAGTTTTTTCCGGACAGGATCACTATAATATAGAAGCGCAAGTCAAAGCGTTTGCCGACGCGGAAAGAGAAAAACTCGGAATTACCGAGAAACCAAAACAGTGGTTTGATCCTGCGCCAGGTGAATTCACAAGATCACAACGGGCGCATACCACGCTATTATTTAATAATATAACGATCATGCATGACAAATTAGTCGAGGCTGGACTAACTTCTCTGGGTTATAACATGCGTGTCCTGGATGAGCCGGATAATGAGGCTCTCAGGCTCGGCAAAGAATTTGGTAACCGCGGCCAATGCAACCCCACTCATTACCTGTCCGGCAATCTAATTAAATATCTTGAGCACTTGCATCACGACAAGGGTCTTAGTAAGCAGGAAATTGTGGATAGTCATATTTTAATGACAGCAGGTGCGTGTGGACCTTGTCGTTTTGGTATGTATAAAACCGAAAACAGGAAAAGTTTGCGGGATTCAGGTTACGAGGGATTCCGGATTGTGTTTTTTCAAAATGCACTTAACCTGAAACAAGGCACGGAAGAAGCCGGGTTATCGCTGACACCAAAATTTTTCATCACGATTATCAAGAGCCTGTTGACCGGTGATGTGATTAATGCCATGGCCTATCGAATCAGGCCCTATGAAGTAGTGGCTGGCAGTACCAACAAGGCTATCGCAGCGTGCAAGGAAATAATGTGCCATGCGCTCAGGAATAAAAAAAGCATTCTTGTGGCATTGTATAAATGCCGAAAAGTCCTCAATAAAGTAACCGTGAACAGGTTACGGCCGAAACCGAAAGTTTCAATTATTGGTGAATTCTGGGCCATGACAACTGAAGGCGACGGCAATTATCATTTACAGAAATTTCTTGAATCCGAAGGTGCCGAAGTAGATGTGCAAATGGTGACGGCATGGATTATGTATAAAATCTGGGAATTTGAATATGATTTGCGCCAACGCATGTTGTTAAGACGTAGTCAGCCAAATTTGCAGCCCCTGGTTAAAAATCCCATGAAAAGCCTGGTTTTGATCAAGCTGGCAAAAGCTATCATGACTTTTAGTTTTGGAATGTTTGCCCGGGCCATTGGTCTGACGGGTTATCACTTGCCAGATATGGCAGAGAACGCCAGGCTTAGCCACGAGTACTATTCCAACGAATTACGTGGCGGTGAGGGTCACATGGAGGTTGGAAAATTAATACAGATTTATAAACATAAAAAAGCCAACCTGGTGATTAGCGTTAAACCTTTTGGTTGCATGCCTTCTTCCGGTGTTTCAGATGGAATCCAGTCAAAGGTTACTGCTCGTTACCCGCAGGCGAATTTTTTACCCATTGAAACATCTGGCGATGGTGCGGTGAATGTCTACAGCCGCATCCAGATGGCGTTGTTTCGAGCCAAGGCGTCAGCAAAAGAAGAGTTCGAAACCGCCATTAAAAATTCACCGAAATCAGAAACGGAACTTTTTGACCAGGGTAAAAAACGATTTAGCGGCGGAACCGCTTATCCGGCTCATGTTGTTTCCTCAACCGCCGCCAACATCATTTATGATTTGACAGGTTAAAGACACCTTAATAGCAAGTATTGTTTGTGACTATCCTGTTACGTCTCCACTATTCTTGACGGACTGACTGCAGGGCGGATTTTTTCGCCAATAATAAAAAAGAAGGGGGTGACGGAGGGAGATGGTATCTACATTTAATTACGAGTCCGGTATGACAAGCGTGAAGTTGTTGCACCTTCCAACATTCCGATATATCGGCATTGCCATGACACTGCTCGTCATTCCGGCCACGGGCCAACGGCCCACGAGCCGGAATCCAGTAAATATATTAAAGCCTTTGATCTATTGGGATCTGGTGCCGGCCTTGAAAAAATCAAACCCTGGATTCCGGGTCAAGCCCGGAATGACAGAGAGGGGGAAAGACAACCCTTCGTCCCAGGAATGACGCCTGGAGCCAAAGGCGAAGGCGCCCATAATGAACCTCGAAGAGGTTCTTTGGGAAACGAAGGGGGATTCTACAGTGGGCACTGCCCACCTTACGGGTATCGCGGCAGTCCTGTATGTACGGTCACAAGTCAGGCACAATAAACGGGCCGTGCAAAAAAAATGGCCCCGACCAGCGGGACCAGAAATTGATATGCCCAGTCAACAAATCCTTCGTAAACCTGTTACCTTAAGCACATCAGGAGGAGTCGATATTTGCCCAAACTCTATCAGACCATGACTTACACACCGCTTACAGATAACAAGAATTCTGCCCTGCGCCGCAATTATGCCTATTAAGTGATTGATTTTAAAAAACAACAAATATGGGTTTATTTCCTGGCAAAACAGATTATTATCAGCCCATCATGATTTTAAGCCTGGTTAAAAAATTTGGACCTTTGCGTACCGCCCTGGTGGGTACCGTGCTGACGAGCGTCATTTTTTCATTTTTCTCCCATGGCCAGGTGGCCTATTCAGGTTGGCCAATGGTACCGACCCTGATTGTACCGGCCCTCACGCCTATCGTATTTTTCGTGTTGGCATTCGACGTTATGATGAGCAGCATTTTGTTCGCTGACAGCATTGATACGGCCCGGAGTCGATACAAAACTATTTTATTGACCGAGATTGCACTTTTAATTACCTTGTTTAGCTCCTGGCTACCTTATTTTCTCTCTATTGGCTCCTGATACGTATAGTTATTTCTGCAATAGAAAGGTTCTCTGTTGAAAGATAGTTTCCCTGGTTAATATAATTTGTTATTAAGGATATGGCAGACAGCATCGGTCTGTTTTATTATTTTAATTTACTGGCATGGATTGATTGTATGGACACACCTAAAATTGGATTGGCACTTGGCGGCGGCTCCGCGAGGGGCTGGGCACACATAGGCGTTATTCGCGAGCTCGAGGCGCTTGGTATTAAACCAGATATTGTTTGCGGATCATCGGCCGGCGCCCTGGTTGGTGGTATTTATGTCAGTGGTTATCTTGATATTTTTGAAAACTGGTTACGGCAAGTAGACAAGCGCCAGATATTCCATTATCTCGATATGAGTCTTTTGCCTGGCGGTGGTTTTATTGAGGGCAAACGATTAATTGAATATTTTCGGGAAATAATGGGTGACTGCAATATCGAGGATCTCGATTGCGAATATGTAGCAGTGGCAACCGACTTAACCAATGGTCGTGAAGTCTGGTTAAGGTCGGGTTCAATCCTGGATGCCATCCGTGCATCCATTGCTATTCCCGGTTTTTTTACCCCGGTACAAAAAGGTGAACAATGGCTGGTTGATGGTGGATTGTCTAACCCGGTACCGGTATCAGTGTGTCGAGCGCTGGGCGCAGACATCGTTATTGCCGTAGATGTGAATGATGGCATGATTAGTAACAAGGCCAAAAAAATTATTCAAACAGGCGAAAACATAAAAGAAGAAGATAGCGTTGAACTAAGCATGCTTGATCGTTGGGCAACCGGGTTAAAAGTACGGGCCAGTACACTGCTGACCAGTATCTTTAAATCTGAACAATTCAAACCCGGGTTATTTGACGTGTTGTCCAGTTCCATGTCTATTGTCCAGGACAGGATTACCCGCAACCGACTATCCAATGATCCACCAGAAGTTTTGTTACACCCGCACCTGTCAGCTATTGGCCTGCTTGAGTTTAACAAGGCCGATGAAGCGATAGCAGAAGGCCGTGCCTGTACCCGACGTCATTTGGATGCACTTGAATATGTTCTGCCAGGCATTTTAAAACAACAGTCCGACAAATAAGTTGCCCCGGAATAATAAAAACACGAAAGAAAAAAAATCAGACTTACCATTCTGGTTATCAAAAAATCTGTCGGAAATGTCACAAGCAGAGTGGGAGTCTCTTTGTGACGGCTGTGGTCGCTGTTGCTTAATGAAGTATGTCGAGGAGGGCACCAACCAGGTTTTTTATACCAGTGTGGCCTGTAGTTTGCTCGACAACAAGACATGCCGATGCACCTCATACGAAAACCGGGCGAGCCTGGTGCCGGACTGCGTCAATATCACACCGGATAATATCGGTGACAATGACTGGTTACCTGCCAGTTGTGCCTACCGCATGCTGTACCACAAACAGGGTCTGAGCTGGTGGCATCCACTGGTATCTGGCGATCCGAAAACCGTCCATGAAGCCAGTATGTCTGTAAGACATCGCATTATTTCCGAATCGGAACTGGGTTGTGATGATTATGAAGACTATATCATCGACTGGGAAATCGGTGATGTTGCGCCAATAAAATAATCGACGCCTGGCCCGAATGGTGTTGACTTAGAATAAAAAGCCCCGTCATTCCGGGCGAAACAAAGTGAAGACCCGGAATCCAGAGGTTTAAAACTTTGTCGGTCAGTCACATGGGTAACACTCACGTAACCAGTCAGTACTACTAAAATCTGGATTCCCGCTTTCGCGAGAATGACAATTGCGGGGAAATATCAACGTCCGGGGAATGACAGTGCCCCACATCTCTTGGGCTTAGGCCAGCCAATTACGCCTGGCCTTATTTTTTTTGTGCCGGCGGTGCAAACCCCTGGCCACCACCCTGGCCACCCTCATCAAACAGAAAACCCAGCATGTGCTCTTCAATTAATGTATAGGCCTTGGGATCAGACGTATTCAGGCCATATTCATTAATAATCATGGTTAACTGCTGGAGCCACTTATTCCAGCCTTCTTCTGAAACATGCTCGTAAATACGAATCCCCAGGTCACCGGGATGGGGTGGGCGGGACAGGCCCGGAGCCTCACGTTTTAGGACTTCACAATAGACTATTCGTGCTGTACTTGTCTCTGAATCGCTCATTAGCCTTACTCTTGTAGTGGTCAAAATCGCTGGCCTAACCAATCAGTCCAGTCAGCCCATGAATTGTAGGGGTTAGCGCCAGGCAATGGTATAACACATCGCCCAGTAGTGGTAAAATCGGCTCAGAGTGTATATGAATCGAGTATGATTTGAAAAACAATTTTACTACCGGAGTAGTGATATGACTGAAGTACAGGCAACTTATCCCGATCAGCTTTCGAACAAAGAAGTCAATTTGACAGAAGCAGCAATAGCAAAAATGGGTGAACTAATCAGTGAGGCCGATGATGAGCTGGCCGCCATTCGCGTGTATGTTTCTGGCGGTGGTTGCGGCGGCATGCAGTACGGCCTGACATTTACCGAGGGTGCCAGTGACACTGACAGTATTCTTGAGGCCGAAGGGTTCCGTCTCGTGGTTGATCCCGTAGCCTTGAATTATTTGCAGGGTTGTACCATCGATTTCGCGAACCAGGGCGCTAATGCCAGTTTTGTGTTTAAGGACGTATTTCAAGCTGTGGGTGGATCGGGCGCATGCAGCGCTTGTGGTGCCAGTGGTGGCTGATGAGCCAGTTGTTATTCCAGCTATTATTAAAAATGGATCAATCACCAGTTCAGAAAAAACACCAATCCAGTTAGCAACAGGGTCGCCGGCACAGCCACTAGTCCAGGTACCAAAAAATCCGGGCGGCGTACTGATAATTGCCCCTTACGCAAGTTACCGGCTCACGCCATTCATTGCAGTCGCCCGCAAGCTGGACGCTAATGTAGTGGTCGCATCTGCGGGTCCCCAGGCGCCTTCCATCACAGACGTGAAGGGGGTCCATATAGATTTCCAGGACACCGAAAAAACCATCGAGACCCTGATGGAAATCTCCCGGACCGAAAAAATCAATGCCGTCATCGGTACCGATGATGCTTCAGTCTTGCTGGCGAATAGTATCGCTGGCCGGTTAAACCTGCCCCATAATGATAACCGTGCAATTTTAGCGACTCGTAAAAAAGATTTGGCCAGGCAGTTGTTATCTGACGGCGGCATTAAAATACCGGAATTTTGCTGTCTTGATCTTGATCAACCGCTGGTAGCACAGCTTCAGCAAGTCACGTATCCCTGCGTGGTTAAGCCAGTCAATTTATCCATGAGCCGGGGCGTCATCAGGGCTGATAATATCGATGAGTTATTGTTGGCCTGTGCCAGGATTGAGACGATATTACTGCATGAATCAAAAGATGATCCCTCCAGGATATTGTTGGTGGAAAAATTTATTGAAGGCCCGGAAATCGCACTCGAAGGTATACTATATAAAGGTGTTTTGACCGTGCTGGCGATTTTTGACAAACCGGATTTGTTGAATGGCCCATTTTTCGAAGAAACCTATTACACGACACCCAGTCGCCACGACCCGCAACTGCAATCAGCAATCATCAAAACCATCAGTGAAGCCTGCCAGGCAATGGGATTAAGAGAAGGCCCGGTACACGCAGAATGCCGTGTGAATGCCGATGGTGTCTGGGTGCTTGAGCTGGCCGCACGCACTATTGGCGGGTTGTGTAGCAAATTATTTGAATACGCGACGGGTGAAAGACTGGAAACCATGGTGATTAATCACGGGCTGAATAAAAAAGACAAAATGGTTAAAAAACCAGCCAACCCCGGGAATAACGAAGCTGCCGGGGTTTTGATGATTCCAACGCATACTTCGCCGGGTCGAGGGATTGTCGGCAGCCAGTAAAGTAAAAAATATCGACGAAGTGTTGATTTCTGTGCGCGAGGGTTATGAGCTGATACCCTTGCCGGAAGGGGCAAGTTACCTGGGTTTTATTTTTGCCACCGCGAAAAACCCGGCCCTGGTCGAGGAGGCCTTGCGAGCGGCCTACGCGGAACTGACCATTGTGGTCGCACCGTTGTGGAAGGGCCAGGTGGTTGCATAGGCAGTAATTCAAAAATTTAATTGATCCAAAATTAATTAAACTTAAGGAAGCTCTGATCAATATATATTTGTCATTCGGTCCACAGCATATGTTTGCCATTCCGAATGTTTCCATTCCGACATATACTTGTCATTCCGACCGAAGCGGAGGAATCTTGAACTTCCTGATACTACTGAAGTTCCGTTGGTTGAGATCTCTCCACTACGGTCGAGATGACTCTACTGCGGTCGAGATGACAATTGATCAGAGTTTCCTTAATTAATGCAAACCGGGAGAGGGGAGAAATAACACCATGTCGAGCAAAGTCAAAAAAACCATGGCATCACAGGCGGACATCCATGCCTTGTATGAAAAAGCAGTACAAGAACCGGAAAGTGATGTTGAGTTTTATAACGATACTTACCAGAAAATTCGTGGCAAGAAGCCAATGGTATTACGCGAAGATTTTTGTGGTACCGCTTTAATTTCTACCGAGTGGTGTAAATCAGACCCGGCACGCAAGGCGATTGGTGTTGACCTTGATGGCCCAACTCTGGACTGGGGCAAACAGCATAATCTTGAACCTGCGGGCGAAGATATAACCAGCCGCATTGAACTGATACAGGCAAATGTGCTTGAAGTTACCGAGCCCAAGGCAGATATAACCTGCGCCATGAATTTCAGTTACAACATTTTTAAAACCCGCGAGACCTTGCGCGAGTATTTTGCGGCTGCCCGCAAAGGTTTAAAAGAAGACGGTATTTTTATACTTGATATGTTCGGTGGCACCGAGGCCATGGACGAAATGGAAGAGGAGCGGGAAATTGATGAGCTGGATGATGTCGACTATGTCTGGGACCAGGATAGTTTTAATCCCATCACCAATGATATTATTTGTTACATCCATTTCAATTTTTCAGATGGTTCCGAGATCCAGCGGGCATTTACATATCACTGGCGGCTTTGGTCAATCCCGGAAGTGCGTGAACTCATGCTCGAAGCCGGGTTTAGCAAGGTCCGTGTTTACTGGGAAAAATTTGTTGATAGTGATGATGACGATGATGATGAGCTGGAAGGCACCGGTGAATATTATGAGGCCATGGAAGTTGAGAACCAGGAGTCGTGGATAATTTATATTGCTGCGGAAGTATGAAACAAAAGTTTTGTTAAAAAATATTTAAATCCTGTGGGGTGGGTACGACGTGCAAGACAAGCATTGTTCCTGACATTTTTTTTGCCATTCTACCGCCACGGGCCAACGGCCCACGAGCCGGAATCCAGGGTTTGATCTGTTACCTGTTTGGGTGGGTATAACCGTATGTAGTGTGCACTGTGCGCACGATTCTTTGATTGTTGGGATTCGCAAGCTCACCCCAACCTACAGCAGAGACTTTCACAGCCCACCGTCTACCTTCTTTTGAGATCTATTTTTTGTGAGTGACAACAGTAACTATTTTAGAGCTTAAGGAAGCTCTGATCAATTGTCATCTCGACCGTAGTGGACGACTCCATGGCAAGGATTGTTCCAGACAATCCTATTGCATTCCATCCCTGGCGGTCAGATGGAGGAGCTAGAGCAACGCATGGAGCAGTTGCCGAGAGATCTCAACCCACGGAACTTCAGTCGTACCAGGAAGTAACAAGATTCCTCCGCTTCGGTCGGAATGACAAACACATATTGATCAGAGCTTCCCTAAATGTAACACCAGTATATCGGTGTCATCTCGACCGTAGTGGAGAGATCTCAACCAACGGAACTTCAGTAGTATCAGGAAGTGACAAGATTCCTCCGCTTCGGTCGGAATGACAAGTCTGTGTCGGAATGACCAACATATATTGACCAGAGTTTCCTTTAATTAAACCTGGCGATAAAAATAAAACCAGTCACAGCCACTGAAATTTTTCAGTATTTTGAGCAATTCGTCCGCCGGCAATGCGGTGCCTTCAGAAATCTCGTTAATAACGATTGCACAGCTGGCAAAGGCAGCGCGATAGCGCCAGTTTAAACCGGTGACGAGTGTTTCATGACTGCAGTCTGGACAGGTAATGCGCGTATTATTATTGTCCTGCCATTGTTTTAGCAATTGCTGCCAGTCACTGAATTGATGTTTACAATTCAAGCAACGAGGGCTGGAGACATTCTTGCCGCCCATGAAACGCGCACCTGAATTGTAAAATTCGAACGTAACCGATAATCCGCCGGGCTTGCCAGATTCAGGAATGCTGGGATTGCAACCCAGGAATGAAATAAGGCTAGAGAAATTTGCACCAGTATTAAAATGATATGATGGCAAATCACCAATGGCGGCACTTATCAAGCCCGCCTGTTTCAAATCATTCAGCAATCCGGGGATGTTGTTTGGCAAGTAATGAATATTCCCTGGTGTCAGCACCAGTTGTTCATTTTTCATAACCGAATATCCGGTATATTAAATTGCCCCGTTGCAAGCGGATCGGGTAATAAGTTGTAGGATAATAAGTAGTAGGTTGGGCTGAGTACAACGAAGCCCAACAGCCTGTGTTCGATATTTTGTTGGGTTTCATTTTATTTATCCCGATTTACTGTTTTCGCCGTAAGCGGCGAGGAATTTGATCCTCGGTGATTAAGCCATGTCTTATTTTGATCGTATAGCCGCCAAGTATAACTCACCCGTATATAAGAATATTTCCGTTTTCGGCAGATCGCCTGGTGGCCATGGCAAATCTAAAACCGGGTTTGCGGAAGAGATATCCGCGTCGTCACCCGATGAAGGCATCTGGATAAGCATGCCAGTTCATTATATTGCTGTCAGCAGGCCGTGATAATGGCTTGGTTCTTGACCTGTCATTCAAGCTCGAGGGCCGAAACCCAGGGCTTGGATTTAAGTGCTCACATCGATCATTATTACCAACTTCTTGTCATTCCTGTGGAAACAGGAATCCAGGGCTTGACTTTTCAATACCAAATCATGGCTAGTCTCGATCCAGATATTCTTTTTGTATTTATTTCGCAACCATACGCGGGTTCAACAAACAAAGCCGGTATGCGATAATTCCCCGAATCCAATATTTTAATTAAAGTAATTGCTATGAACAAGACTCCCGCAAGCCTTTACGAATCCGACCTCAAAAGTTTACCCCTCATCCAGCGTGGCAAGGTGCGAGATATCTATGAAATAGATGACCAGCATATGTTAATTGTCACCACTGATCGACTGTCGGCATTTGATGTCATCTTGCCAACCCCGGTACCGGGTAAAGGCGCTGTTTTAACATCGGTGTCAAATTTCTGGTTTAAAAAGACCGAAAGTTTAATTCCAAATCATATATCGTCCCTCAGTCTCGATGACGCCATTAAAGACAAGCATGACCTGGCCCAGGTGCAGGGCAGGGCAATTGTCGTTAAACGTTTAAAACCTTTACCCATAGAGGCCATTGTTCGTGGATATCTTATTGGCTCCGGTTGGAAAGACTACCAACGTACCGGCGCAGTTTGTGGTATTTCGTTACCAGCGAATTTACAGCTGGCCGATAAACTACCAGAACCCATCTACACGCCTTCAACCAAGGCCGCCGTCGGCGAGCACGATGAAAATATTTCCTATGATGAAACCATCCCCTTGCTTGGCGAATCCCTGGCCCGGCAGGTAAAAGATATAT
>QIGL01000074.1 GCA_003228915.1 Acidiferrobacteraceae bacterium | reverse complement strand
AAAAGTCGACATCAAAGTCAGGCATGGATACCCGTTCCGGATTTAAAAAACGCTCGAAGAGTAACTCATACTTGATCGGGTCAAGGTCAGTGATGCCGAGCACATAAGCCACCAGGGAGCCGGCACCGGAGCCACGACCTGGTCCCACCGGCACATCATTATTTTTTGCCCAGCGTATAAAATCCGCGACAATTAAAAAATACCCCGGGAACCCCATATCAATAATAACCTTTAATTCAAGGTCTAAACGTGTTTGATATTCAGCCTTATCAATAACCTCGCCCGCATTTTCTGAATCCTGGATACGACGCACCATGCCGGTATTTGCGTCATCGGCCAGGACGTCATTAATAGTTTTGCCTGACGGTACTGGAAAATCAGGCAAGTAATAGGTACCGAATTTAATTGCAAAATTACAACGACGGGCAATGATGAGCGTATTTTCTATGGCTTCCGGTATGTCTTCAAAAAGCGCAACCATTTCTTCCGGGGAACGCAAGTATTGCTGATCGGTATAGCGCCTGGGTCGGCGTGTGTCGGCCAAAATGCGGCCATCATGAATACACACCCGTGCTTCATGAGTCTCGAAGTCTTCCTGTTTCAAAAAATGCACATGGTTGGTTGCCACCACTGGCAGGCCTGTTTGTTGCGCCAGTTCAACCGCCCTGTGATTATATTCTTCCTGGTGTGGTTGTCCGGTACGTTGCAGCTCAATATAAAAACGATCCGGGAATAATGCTTGGTAATTTTCTGCGATTGTTTTTGCTTGTTTAGAGTTATTACCGGCAAGTGCGAAACCAAGATCGCCCTCCAGTGCCGCCGACAAAACAATGAGTCCCTCGGCATTGCCCGTTAACCAATTCTTGCTGATGCAGGGCCGGCCAGAATGCTGGCCTTCAATGTGTGCCCGGCTTAATAATTGATTGAGATTACGATAGCCCTGCTGGTCCTGGCATAAAAAAACCAGCCGAAAAGGTTTGTTGTGATCTTCGGGATTTTCCAGCCAGACATCTGAGCCTATGATTGGTTTGATGCCAGCATTCAAAGCTGCCTTATAAAACTTTACCGATGCAAACAGGTTGGCCAAATCAGTGATAGCCAATGCCGGGATACTTTGATCACAAGCAGCACTTACCAGTTCCTTGACCCGGCAAATTCCATCGGCCAGAGAAAACTCTGTATGTATATGTAGATGTACGAAAGGTGAAGTCACGGGCGGTATTTCACCCGAATTCGGCCTGATTGGAAAGCCTGTATTTGAAAGCCTATAGATAGTGCATGTCAGCAGTCGAAATGATCGGAAAAGCGTAATTCCTTACTTATTATATATAATAAAACTTCGTTTCAACTCACTCTTACTATAATAAGCATTTTAGAGATGCCAACCTATTTAACGCTTAATTATTACCCTCCCCTTCATAAGCGGTTAAATCCGCCAGCTATTGACGAGAGATCGTCATCTTATTTCAACTTCAATTAACAAGCACCGGGGTCGAGACCGAGGGCACACCATTGGCGTCGACGACAAACAGCATATAGTACCCGGGTGGTACAAGATTCGCATTAGCAGGTCCCGCAACCACCACGTTGCCAGTTGCAGTCAGGTCTTGCAGGTCTACATAACGTTGCTCCATGTTCACTGAGTGGGTGGCTGTCGAGTAACGAACCAGTATCACTTTGTTCGTGCTGGAGTTGCTGGAAAAATTGAGATTAAAGGGCGACCCATAGTTAAGTGTTTGTGGAGCGCTCAGAATGGCCGGACGTGTGCCAAGGAACAAGTAGGGTGGTGAGAAAATCTCGCCGTTGTTCGCTCCCGTCCCTTCACCTCCAGCGACGAAAACCCGTCCGTCTGGGAGTAAAACGGCAGAAGAGTGATAACCGCGTGCTTTTTGTTGCGCAGGCATTGACTGCCATGTCTCCGACTGCGGATCAAACAATTCTGGTATCAGTGTGCCACCACCCACCACAAACACTTTTCCATCGGGAAGAATGACGGCGTCATGGTCCACCCGTGAGTAAGTCATCGGGGTGGCCGTACGCCAACTGGGGGTCGGGGCCGACAAATCGATGAGCTCCACGAGTTTCGTGCCATTACCTGTCTCCTGGGCCGTAGAGCCCCCAATAACCATGACTGAGTTCGGTGCGCCCGGCACCAGCAAGGAAGGTGCCGCATAATGCGGTGCGCTGGTTGTCGCGATCGGCGTCCAGGTATTGGTCACAGGGTTGTAGGTTTCGGTCTGACTTAAAGGGCTGGACATAAAGACCAATCCATCTGGCATGACATGCAGGTTAGAATAATAAGGGACTGTTTTTTGACCCACGACCTGCCATCCGGCCTGGCCTTTGGGATCCCAAATCTCAACATCAGGATTGATCGTATAGGGAGCATCCTCGCCAGAGATTACCATTACGCGACTGTCCGGGAGCAACGCGGCCGTGGGATACCAACGACCATTTGCCATATCGGCCTGACGAATCCAGGACTCTGATTGCGGGTCAAAAATATAGGTGCGATTCGATCCGGTTCTGTGGGCAATAGTGCCACCGACCAGTAGCAATGTTCCATCTGCCAGAAAGATTTGTCCTACGCAGTCCGGGTTCCATCCAGCGGGCAGCGGTACATCGACAGTCTGGAGTGTCGCAGGATCAAACAAGCCCGCAAACGCATTGTTGGTACCGTGTTGGGCATAGAATATAAGAACTTTTCCCGAGGGCAACATGGCTGAATGGATCGCATCCACGGACAAGGGAAATGGATTCGACCATGCTGCACTGCCCTGGGCCGCTATCGTGACAGTGGCATTGCCCACCAGTCCGCTAGCTGAATCTGTTGCGGTCACCTGGCCGGCTCCGAGTGTTGATCCAGCGGTATAAACGCCTGCTTGCGTAATGGTGCCGGCGGTGGCACTCCATTGTACTGATATGTTTGTTGTTGAGTCGTCACTCATTTTGCCGACAGCGGTAAATGCTTGGGTTGCAGCTGGTACGAGGCTCACGGTACCGGGGCTAACCGAGATGCTCACCAGTGTCGGGTTTGTAGAGTTGGCGGCATCACCTTTTGAGCTAGTGTCACCACACGCTGACAGCGTGAACAGAAATAACACAGTAACGGTGCTTCGGATGAAACGAAACCATACAATGGTTACGAACCTGGGCTGTGCGGACATAATTTTTCCTTAAAAAATTTCGCCAGGCAACACACCCCTGGTAACGAAATCTCCCTGTTGTGGAGTTTTGTATTTCGTATTCTATAACAAGGAATTGTACCAAAAACAGGCAACTTATCTTCGCAAGCGCCAAGGGGTTATTTTTTCAGGACAAATGGATGATTAAAATAATTTAATTGACCTCAGGGCATGCCGCACTTTAGCTTTGTTTGATTTCGTATAAGTATAGAGGCCGTTACACACCAGTATCATTTCTCCATGAGCCACCGACAATACCTCCATGGTGCCCCGGGGCCGATTTCCCTGGGCAGCCAGGTTAATGCTAAATCCATAACCTGATTTTCTGTCAACCTTTTTGTGTTTGATACTGGAAATGCGTACGCCTTTCGGTAACCCGCCCGGATACATGGAATAGATTTTTTTCATGCCTTTGAGTACGGTTTTGGCCGAGGCATAACTTGCATTGGTGGCTGTACAAACAACATTGGAACGCTGCTCTTCCGGGCCACGATAGTGATCCTCGTAAGCAGACAAAATAAATTTGTGGGGGCCATACTTGTTTTTATAATAACCGCCACCCCCGCCTCGCAAAAACGCCGCAGTACCACTGAGCTGGCCACGAGTTTTTACCTCCCATGCCCTGGGTAGTTCGATGCTGAGTTTGTATTGTTCAAACCGGTATAGTCCATATCCCGGATTTTTGGCCGGAGCCGGTTTAATTGCCGGTGCACAGGCTGTCAATGTTACCAGCAGCAGGGTCAAGAAACTTAGCAAGAGAATATGCGTGGTTTTTTTCATGGCTTGCTTCTTTAATTTTTTAAAGTGATTTTGTACATGATACAAATGGCCTGACCCCACCCTTTGTAAAGGCACCATACTTAGTCTTAACCTAAATTATCAGTACCCTGCTACGCTCAACGAAATGTATTGGCCCACAAGTTATCGAATACACCGTCGTTCTGTGACCAGACAGCGGTAATATCGTCATTGCTATCGATGATCAAATTACCGTTTTTAGCGTCGCCCAGGTCTTCAGTCTCAATCTTTTTAGCGATACCCCAGCCGGTACCAACTGTGTAGCGATTAGCCCAGAAATTATTGAAGACACCGTCAGACTGCGACCATACCACTGTTATGTTCCCTGCTGAGTCGAGAATCTGTCTCGAAGAAAACACGCTTCCCAAGTCTTCAGACTCAATTTTTTCGGCTATACCCCAGCCGGTACCAACAGTGAAACGATTGGCCCAGAGGTTGTTATTCAACCCGTCCGACTGGAGCCATATTGCAGTAATATTACTACTGTCATCGACAATCACGTCGAGAGGAAAAACATTACCCAAGTCCTCAGATTCAATCTTACCGGCAGTTCCCCAGCCAGCACCAACCGTGTAACGATTGGTCCACAAATTATCCCGAGCCCCATCATTCTGCGACCAAACCGCCGTAACATTGCCGCTAGTATCGACAACCAATCTTTTCTGAAAATTAACATTACCCAGATCTTCGGTCTCAATTTTCTCGGCGCCACTCCAGGCGCCGGCAACGATGCTATAGCGATTGGCCCATAAATTTTCCCTGGTCCCGTCATTTTGCGTCCATATGGCGGTGACATTACCATTTGCATCAATATCCAATTTTGCCGAAAATGCCGTACTCAGGTCTTCGGTATCAATTTTTTCGGCAACACCCCAGGCATCCGCAATGACGCTATAGCGATTAGCCCACAAATTATCGAAAGGAAGATTGTCCTGGCGCCACACCGCAGTGACATTACCCGCTCCATCGACAATAATTTGTGGCGTTATGGCGAACCCTGCATCACCTTCAATTTTCTCAGCGACGCCCCAACTACCGGTTGTAATTGAGTAACGATTAGCCCAGGCATTCGTGGTTGTCCCATCATCCTGGGTCCAAACTACCGTGACGTTGCCATTAGCATCGACGACAACTCTGGCTATAGATGCATTACCCAGATTTTCAGTTTCGATTTTCTCAGCACCTGCCCAACCTGAACCCGGTTTATAGCGATTGGCCCATAAATTGTTTCTAACACTATCGCTTTGTGACCAGGCCACAGTAATATTACCCGCGCCATCCGCTACACTAACAACATTGCCAACACCACCAAGGTCTTCGTTCTCTATTTTCATGGCACCCACCCAACCGGCTCCAGGTGTGTAATGATTGGCCCACAGGTTGCTCCTCGCTGCATCCCGTTGACTCCATATCGCGGTGACGACATCGCTGTTATCAACATATAATCCGCGATTTGTTGCATCGTCAAAATCCTCGGTTTCGATTTTCTCGGCAATCCCCCAACCAACTCCGGGCGTGTAACGATTGGCCCATAAATTATCAATAGCCCCATTGTTTTGTTCCCAAACCGCCGTGACCATGCCATTACTATCAACAACCAATTTATTTGAAAAACGAGCACTACCCAGATCTTCGGTCTCAATTTTCTCTGCCACCGCCCAACTCTTGACCGCAAGCGATTGTCCACCCCCGCCGCTACTACTGCCACAAGCACTGAGAGCAAGCGTAAACAAAAAGGTGATAAAAATAAGAACTGTTTTCCTGTTCATGATGTTTCTCCTTGTTAACTTACCCAGGATTCTATGCGTGTGAGTAAATTATTTCCGCGAAGTGGTCCACGTTTCAACGATCTGGTTCATGGCAAGTAACGCGCCAGGGCGAAAGTATAGTTCGTGCCGTTGTTGCTGAAACCCGCCACCACGATCTTGCCATCGGATTGCAGGGCCACGGCGTAAGCTTCATCGTTCGGGCTACCAAAGTTTGTGTTGGCCATACCCGTCCCGTTGGATCCAAAGTCTGTATCCAGACTGCCGTCAGTGTTATAGCGTGCCAGTGCGAAGTCGAAGTCACCGCCTTCGCCGTAGGCGGCACCGGCAGCGATGATCTTGCCATCAGTCTGCAGGGTCATGGCATAGGCAAGACTGCCTGCACCATTAAAATCTGTGATTACCTGGCCACTGCAGGTGCCGCCGATAGCACAAAAGGGTTGGGTATTAAAACTGGTATCAAGCGTGCCGTCGGTGTTATAGCGCGCCAGGGCAAAGTTTTTTCTTGTGCCGTTATTTGCATATCCCGCCACCACGATCTTGCCATCAGTTTGCAGGGTCATGGCGTAAGCCGAATCGTACCGGCCGCTATAAAAAGGTGTTGTGACCTTGCCCGTGCCGGCAGACCCAAAGCTGGTATCCAGACTGCCGTTGGCATTGTAACGGGTCATGGCGAAATCGCTGTCCGTGGCGTTAAAGGTATATCCGGACACGACGATCTTGCCATCCGTCTGAATAACCACGGCCTGGGCATAGTCATTATTGCTACTGAAATCCGTACGCTGTTTGCCGTTGCAAATAAAACCAGGGGAACAAAAAGGATCGAGGTTATTAAAGCTGGCATCGAGACTGCCGTCCTCATTGTAACGGGCCAAGGCGAAGTCAATGTTTGTACCGTTGTACGCACCCCCCGCCACGACGATTTGGCCATTAGCTAGCAGGGCGATGGCGGAAATCCACCCACCCTGACCGTTAAAAAAGGGCGTGGTGACCTTGCCGCCGACACCAAAACTGGTATCCAGGTTGCCGTCGGAATTATAGCGCGCCAGGGCGAAATCATTGTCGGTGCCGCTGTGGGCAATTCCGGCGGCGACGATCTTGCCGTTGTTTGGGCCGCCGTTTATTATGGCCACGGCATGGGCTACATCACGACCGCCATTAAAATCCGTCACCACCTGGCCACTACAGGGAACGCCAATGGCACACAGATCGGTGGTATTAAAACTGGTATCAAGCGTGCCATTGACATTGTATCGGGCCAGGGCGAAGTTATAGTCCGTGCCATTGTCGGCACCGCCCACTACCACGATCTTGTCATCGCTTTGTATTGCCATTGCATATGCATAGGCATCATAGCCGGAAAAAAATTCCGTCACGACCTTACCGTTGGCGCCAAAACTGGGATCAAGGTTGGTGGGTTGGGTTGCAGGTACGCCGCCCCCGCCGCCACTACTGCCACAAGCACTGAGGGCAAGCGTAAACAAAAAGGTGATAAAAATAAGAACTGTTTTCCTTTTCATGATGTTTCTCCTTGTTAACCTACCCATGATTCTATGCGTGTGAGTAAATTATTTCTGCGAAGTGGTTCACGTTATGAAAATCACAATAGCACAATGCTCCTTACCTACGACTTACATCTAGTTGCGTTTTTGATAACTAAATAAATATTAAGTATTTTATTAATACTTTCGAGGATACTGATCAGGGAAAACGTAAACTATAGAGAAGCTTACTCATTTTTATAAGTACAAGTACTCATACAACTGAGTACTTGTACTTATAAAAATAATGTTACGCTGGGATGTTATGTTTCGGTATATATGTATGTCTGCTTGGCTGGTGAGTTCCGGTAGTAAACTATGAAATATGGGTTCAGGTTTATTACACCCCTCTAAAAACCCGTCTAACTCGCCGCTGCAGTATTTGTGAATTAACTTGAAAGTGAAGCAACTGGCCTGGACTTTTTCTTTATACAAAAATACCGGCAGGAGATGCCGCCGGTATCAAGAGGTGTTAAAGATTAATAGTGATTTCGTCAGTAGTTACTCCTTATGACGAATCCACCGGGACAATGGCACAGTGTCACTATTTATACGGAAACCAAAACTATCCCGGACGTTGCACAATGCTCCGTCCGGGACCATTTTTACCTGCCACTATTACAATTACTGTTGTCTCTATACCTCGTTACCGCGCCAGGGAAGTAACCGGAATGGAAAGTCTGCCGCTAACACCACTGGTCGCATAGCGAAACTCTACGCCCCGTAATTTCAGATCACCATTACAGGTATCCAGCGCATCGCCACCCGCGCGGCCAAGGGAGAAAGTCGTATAACTGGAGGTTCCGAAACCACTAACAGCCTGGTACACCGATTGAAAAATCGTGTAATTTCCACCGCCGGCAACAGCGACAGACAAGGTTGACAGGGCGGGAAAGGTAATAAAATTACCGTTTGCGCCAATAGAGTAACCGTTTGTAAAATGAGCCAGGCGCACGTCAGTGCCCTCGCAACCCGACCAGAAGGCTATCACGGTTGCACCGCCGCCTGGCGTATAATCGGCGGGCGGGGTCAAAGAAAAACTCAGGTAGGTATTTACCCCGTCTGGCAACGTGGTTGTCAACGTATTAGTGTTGTTGACGACGTTTTCGATCATGGAAAAATTGGTATTCATTTCCGTGGAACTCAGTGTATTGCCGCTGCTAAAATCTTTCTTTACGGTGATCGCGGCCGCCCAGGTCGTCATGCCTGTCAAGGCAGTGGCGAGAGTGAATACTACTGTTATGATTAACTTTTTCATGTCATTCTCCTTTAATATAATTCCATTAAAATATATCTAAAATAGATCGGGAAAAATTCGGTCACATTGCAATTAAGTGCCCGCTTTACTCAAGGCCCCCAGGTACAGTTGTCCCAGGTGGAACCAGCATCGTCAAAGACGCAGGTACTGGCACTGGCTCCTCCACCCCCACCGCCTCCACTGCTACTACCACAAGCGCTAAGCGCAAGCGTAAACAACAGGGTGATAAAAATAAGTATCACTTTTCTGCCCATAATGACTACTCCTATTGGTTAAGTTTGTCGTACTGGTTATCACGCTAACACAGGCTCCCTTACGCCCGGCTTACATTTCGTTATGTTTTAGTAGTTATTTATAATTAATTTAATTATTTTTAATCGTCCAGAAATAAGTTAATTAATATCAATTGT
>QIGL01000004.1 GCA_003228915.1 Acidiferrobacteraceae bacterium | reverse complement strand
ATTCTTTCTGCATGGTTAAGAGAATAAATAATAAACAAAGAATTAATTAATTTAATATAAAAATATGTTTGCTGATAATTTATTAAGTCTTGTTATCTGGTTGCCAATATTGGGTGGCCTGGCTGTGTTGGCTACTGGCGATGACAGGCGTGCACCTATTGCCAGGATACTAACCCTGGTAATTTCACTGGCTACATTTTTTGCCAGTATTTTGTTATATACCCGCTTTGACATAAAAACTGCCGACATGCAGTTTGTTGAACTGAGTCCATGGATCGAAGCGTTCAATGTAAATTATAGTCTTGGCATTGATGGTATTTCATTGCTGCTAATTATACTGACAACATTTACTACCGTGCTGGTCGTTATTGCAGGCTGGAAAGTAATTCAGAAACAAGTAGCTCAATACATGGCCATGTTCCTGATCATGGAAGGATTGATGATTGGCGTATTCAGCGCCATGGATGCACTACTATTTTATGTGTTTTGGGAAGCCATGTTGGTACCTATGTATCTTATTATCGGTATATGGGGTGGTCCTAAAAGAGTTTACGCTGCGATCAAGTTTTTCCTGTATACATTTATCGGCTCGGTTTTGATGCTGGTTTCTCTTATTTTTCTATATTTTAAAGCTGGTCAGAGTTTTGATATCCAGACACTTTATGCCGTCAAACTGGATCTAACAGAACAAATATTTATTTTCCTGGCGCTCTTTGCCGCCTTTGCTGTAAAAATTCCCATGTGGCCAGTCCATACCTGGTTGCCAGATGCCCATGTACAGGCGCCAACAGGTGGCTCCGTGGTACTGGCTGCAATCATGTTGAAGTTAGGCGCTTATGGTTTCTTAAGATTTAATATTCCAATTACGCCGGATGCCAGTCACGAACTGGCTTTTTTCATGATCGTGCTTTCGTTGATTGCCGTCGTTTATATCGGCCTGGTGGCACTGGTTCAGGAAGATATGAAAAAGTTAATTGCTTATTCGTCTATTTCCCATATGGGTTTTGTCACCATGGGATTATTTCTATTTAATCCCCAGGGCATGGAAGGTGCGATTATCCAGATGATTTCCCATGGTTTTATTTCAGGCGCAATGTTTATTTGTGTTGGCATGATGTATGACCGCATGCATTCAAGGTTGATTAAAGATTACGGTGGCGTTGTCAATACCATGCCGGTGTTTGCAGCATTCCTGTTGTTATTCGGCATGGCTAATAGTGGTCTGCCGGCCACGTCGGGATTTGTCGGCGAATTCCTGGTGATACTGGGTGCATTCCAGGTCAATCACTGGTACGCAGCCATCGCAGCGCTAACATTAATATTTGGTGCAGCTTACACGTTATGGATGTACAAGCGTGTGATCTTTGGCAAGGTGACTAACGAAAAGGTTAAGGGGCTCACGGATATTAATGCCCGGGAAACAATGTTACTTGCTACTTTGGCAATAGCTGTATTAGCGATGGGTATTTGGCCATTTCCATTCCTGGAAGTACTGCATGTCTCAGTCGATAATATTTTAAGCCTGGCATCTGTATCAAAGTTATAACCAATGATGATATGTAAACGAATCTTATGAACACACTTCCTAACATCGCACTGGCAACACCCGAAATTTTTATGTTTTCGATGGCGCTTGTGATTCTGCTGGTGGATGCTTTTATTTCCAGCCAACAAAGAATTATTACCTATTTCCTGACGCAAGCCACCTTGGTTGTTGCGCTTATTATTTCAATTAAAAATTTTAGTGAACCTGCGGCCATGGTGTTCAATGATATGTACATCCACGACACCATGGCGAGCATATTAAAAATTGCTATTTACGTTATTGTCTTTCTTGTCTTCCTCTATTCCCGTGATTATCTAAAGTCACGGAATATGTATCGTGGCGAGTATTTTGTGCTGGGGCTTTTTGGCGTTGTTGGCATGATGATCATGGTATCGGCAGCAAGTATGCTGACTATTTATATGGGCCTGGAATTAATGTCTCTTAGCCTGTATGCCATGGTTGCCTTTCAACGGGATTCGTCGCGGGCAACAGAAGCCGCCATGAAATATTTTGTCCTGGGGGCGATGGCATCGGGCATGCTGCTTTATGGCATGTCTATGATCTACGGCGTGACCGCAAGCCTGGATATTGCCACCATCAGGTCGGTGATTGCCAGTGCCGGGCTGGATAATATGCCACTTGTTTTTGGGCTGGTATTTATCCTGGTGGGGCTGTTGTTCAAGCTGGGTGCGGTACCATTTCACATGTGGGTACCTGATGTTTACCATGGCGCACCAACGTCAGTCACTATGTATATCAGTTCGGCGCCTAAACTTGCTGCATTTGCAATTATAATGCGCTTGCTTGTGGGTGGGCTCGAGCCGTTAGCCGCCAGCTGGCAGGACATGTTAATTATCATTTCTATTTTATCAATGACAGTGGGCAATGTGGTTGCTATTGCCCAAACAAACATCAAGCGCATGCTGGCTTACTCGGCCATCTCCCACATGGGATTTTTTCTGCTTGGTATTATCAGCGTCAGCGCCAACGGTTACAGCTCTTCCATGATCTATGTTCTTATTTATGCCGTCATGAGTGTCGGTGCATTTGGTGTTGTGTTGCTTTTATCAAGAGCTGGATTCGAGTCAGAGGAACTGGCAGATTTTAAAGGCCTGAATCAGCGCAGCCCCTGGTATGCATTTTTGATGTTAATACTGATGTTTTCAATGGCAGGGGTACCACCTACCGTTGGTTTTTATGCGAAGCTTATGGTGATCCAGGCAGTCGTCGATGCAGACATGGTATGGTTGGCAATTGTAGCCGTGTTGTTAGCGGTAATAGGTGCATTTTACTATCTACGTATCATTAAATTAATGTATTTTGATGATGCGAAAGAGGGCGCCGCAGTTATTGAAACATCAGGCGATGTCAAAGTGCTTTTAAGCCTGAATGCTTTGGCCATGCTTATACTGATACCCTGGTTGGGCGTCATAACCGAATTTTGTCGCAGGGCTATTGCTGACCTCTAGTAATATCGCAGCACGGTCAATAAGTATTGGCGCTGTGTGCCTGTTGTGGGTAGTATTTTAGACTATTAAAAAAGTTTCTACTTACGCCGGGAAAATAATGTGAAAAAACCTCCGCGCTACCTGACCATGCCATCAGTCCAGATTGATTTGGCGCTCATCAAGCAGCTGACAAGCTCGATTCATAAAGCTGATGTTTTGGGAAAATTTAGTACCGAGGACATCAATAAATTAACCAAACATATGATTGCAGTAACGGTTGCTGAAGGCGAAGCAATTTATGTCGAAGGTGAACCAGCAGATTATATGGGCATGTTAATATCAGGCAGGCTGGTTGTTCTCAAGGAAACACAAAAAGGAAAAAGTCGCCAAATTGCTGATATCCAGCCTGGTAGAACGGTTGGCGAAATGTCAATGGTAGATGGCAAAGCTCATTCAGCGACAGTTGTAGCTGGACAGGAATCTATTATGGTTATTTTAAGCCAGGGGGCAATGGTTGCGTTAATAGATGAGGACCCAAGATTGGGGGCAAATCTGTTACGTAACCTGGCTGCAACAATAAGCCTGAGGTTACGAAGCACCAACAATATTCTGGCTCAATACCTGGATTAAGAATTTTTTCTGAGAACTTGTAATTTAAAACAATTTTTTCACTATGAGCGATAGTTATGATCTCGAGTTAATGCTGCGCTCGAGAGTGCCTATTATTGTTGTCGAGACTCATGAAGAAGCGCGAATACTTAAATTGTTTACCGGGCTTGCGATTAATCTATTCAGACCTGTCTACAAGTGGAGCATCACAGAGGGTCTGCAGCGCCTGGATATTGATTATCCGGCACAAAGTCATAACTCAGAACCAGGCACTGTTATATCCCATATCAAGTCAACAACGACTAAATCAGGCATTTACCTGCTACTGGACTTCCATCCGTATCTGGATGATCCAATATTAATCAGAAAACTTCGTGAAGTTGCGTTGGCACAAGAAGCAATGGGAAGTACAGTCGTATTAATAAGCCACACAGTAGATATACCGCAGGAGATCAGGAAACAGTGTGCCCGATTTAAACTTGATCTGCCCGGGAAAAAAGATCTTGTAAAAATGGTAACCGACCAGGCCAGAAAATGGGCTTCTAATAATCCCGGTAGAAAAGTACGTGCAAATAAAAAAACGCTGGATTTATTGGTAAACAATTTATCCGGCCTGACAATGACAGACGCGATTAGGCTGGCAAAAAACGCAATCTATGATGATGGCGCAATTACCGAGGAAGATTTGCCTGATATTATGGAAGCCAAATACAAACTGTTTGGCGATAGTGGTGTGCTCTCTTACGAAAAAGATACTGCAAAATTTTCCGATGTTGCAGGATTAACCAGGCTTAAGAAGTGGTTGCAACAACGGAGTAAAGCTTTTCATTCAACATCAGATACAAAAAACCTCGACAAGCCCAAAGGAATAATGTTGTTGGGTGTACAAGGGTGCGGTAAGAGCCTGGCGGCTCGATCTGTTGCCGGAGTCTGGGGCGTACCTTTGTTGCGCCTGGACTTTGGTGCTTTGTATAATAAATTTATTGGTGAAACAGAAAAAAACTTGCGGGAAGCGCTTAAGACTGCAAATACTATGTCGCCGTGCGTGTTATGGATCGATGAGATTGAAAAGGGTGTTTCCCGGGAAGAGAATGATTCAGGTGTTTCCAGGCGGATATTGGGCACTTTGCTAACCTGGATGTCCGATGAAAATAATGGAGTTTTTATTGTTGCGACTGCTAACGATATAACTGCATTACCGCCAGAACTAATTCGGAAAGGGCGTCTCGATGAAATATTTTTTGTGGATCTGCCCGATGCAGATGCGCGCATTGAAATATTCAAGGTACATTTTTCCAAAAGAAATCTTGACTATAAAAATTACGATATTCCAAAACTGGCCCAGGCGAGCGCGGGTTTTTCAGGTTCAGAAATTGAGCAAGCCATTGTATCAAGCCTGTATTCGGCCCATGCAGACGATTCAGTTTTGGCAACAGAGCATATTTACGATGAACTAAAACTAACCAGGCCGTTATCGGTCGTGATGAAAGAAAAAATTGATGAGCTCAGACAATGGGCTGCCAGTCGTACTGTTTTAGCAAATTAGAAATTTAGTATATGTTTTAGGCGCAGCCTATATATCTAGTTATTATTTTTATCTAGATACCATTAATACGAAATTTACCTATCATAGCTTTAGTCAAATCAACTTTACTTTGTTCGGGTTTTTCTGGACTTCTTCTTTTGTAAATTTCACTGGTACGCAGCTCACCGACAAATTCATTTGGTAATACAGTTGGTGAGCTAACACTGACCTCAGGCGTCGTTTCGTAGACTTGTTTGGTGTCATTGGCGCCAACCATGCCGGTAAACAAAATTGCGCCAAGCACTAAAACAAGTATTCCTTGTTTAATAGCCATTTTCTCTCCTCGTCATTTGCGCCAGCTGTATTATTTGTATCAGGCGCAAACTTTATTAT
Organism: Acidiferrobacteraceae bacterium; assembly: GCA_003228915.1. GTDB lineage: Bacteria > Pseudomonadota > Gammaproteobacteria > Acidiferrobacterales > SZUA-150 > SZUA-150. Next base: position 7,273 of record QIGL01000004.1, on the reverse strand, counting down.
TTGGCGAGTACGTTGCTCGCCTTTTAGCCATGGACGCAAACCGAACGTCCCGCCCCTTTATTAGCGGGGAACTGCTGACTATGCACCTGTAAAACCGGTTCGTCCACTAATTTATAGCGGGCCTATATAAGGATCGTGTAGCCGTGGTCTATGCTTGTTTTTTAGGTATCTTGCGGGTGAAAATTTCCCCTGGCGCCTGGTGTAGCAACATGCCTGACAGTATTAAACCGGTGCCGATCCAGACAATATTATGTATCGGCTCATGGTCAATCCAGTGACCTAAAAACAGGGTCGCCACGGGCGTAACAAGCATTATCAAAGTGACAGTAGCTACCTGCATTTTTTTAAGAATATAAAAATAAAGCATAAACCCGATTACCGAGCCAATTGTGCCAAGATAAAGTATGGCAAGACCGGCACGAACAGGCATCTCTTTGGGCATACTGCCATCAAAAACCCACCAGGTAATAATGAAAAGTGGGACAGCTACCAGTAATTCACCCGTGGTAATTGTTGCTGCCGACATTCCCTGGCCAACAGACTTGATCCAGACACTGCTAACTGAATGGACGCAAACCGCAAACAAAACGCCGATGATGCCGTAAATACTCTGCTGGCTGACATGCAGGCCTGACTGAAACACGAGTGCAAGCCCGGAAATACCAAGGGCAATTCCAATAACTTTTACAATTGTTAACCTGCTTTCCTGGAGCCACCAGCTTGCTAGTACGCTGGTAAGGATTGGCGAGAGGCCAAAAATAACAGAAACAAGTCCGGATGGAATGTACTGAATACTCCAATATACAGTGAGCATGGCACTGTAAAGCGATAGTCCGCCAAACAAGTAGACTCGACGGGCATTTGGCTGCATCGGCAAGCGTATTTTAAGAATTTTTAATATCAACAAGCATAATAAGACGCCCAGGACCATCCTGCCCATAACGCCAAACAAGAAGCCAGGACCAGCACTGCTCCACTTGATTGCAAGCGGCGTAGTGCTCCAGATTACTATGAGACCCGCATAGGCGGCAGGGACTGACATTTTTACTCTCCCGATACTTGGTTTAATTGCTATTTAAAATAAAAAAAGCCGCAGTCTTTTCAGAATCTGCGGCTATTGGTATAAATGAAATTAACTGGTTAAGGCTTCTTTATACTCCAATAACACACAGGCAGACTCATAATGTGCAGCACCACAGGTGAAAACTGCCGCGCAGGCAGCCGTTTAATGGTGCAGCGGCCGTTCTCATGAGTCGGAAAAAGACTGTGTTTTGTGAGTGGAGTTGTCATATCGCCAGTTTCTTACAGGAAATATATTGTGTCAAGGCCGTTCTCGCACTTCCCTGTGCTTCACGGCACCTGCACATCCTTGTCCAATGGCCGTTCTCGCACTTCTCGGCAATTGCTCCTGCATTGCTCTACCTTCCGCCATCCCTGGCGGTCGCCTGTGCTTCACGGCACCTGCACATCCTTGTCCAATGGGATTTTATAACAATCAAACCCATGAAATAATATATACTATAAAGTAAAACAAACAGCAGGAATATAATGTGAGCGAAATATTGATCGAACGAAATGCAGTGCCAGCCAAGCTGGAAGTGATGGGTGTATTCAGCTGGCCTGTGTGGAAAAAAGAAGTTTCAACTTTTCCCTGGACTTACGATAAGCAGGAAACCTGTTACTTATTGACGGGCCAGGTGACGGTAACGCCTGATGGTGGCAAGCCTGTCGATTTCGGTGCCGGTGACCTGGTGATATTCCCGGCAGGCCTGATCTGTACCTGGGAAATCAAACAGGCAGTTGAAAAACATTACGAATTTTCCTGAAAGGTATTGCTGTGAAAGAATTTATTGTTGGCTTCAATTATTTATTACAGGGTCTCGGTTACATAACCAGGCCTGGTTTGCGCCGTTACTTCATCATACCGCTGTTCCTGAACATACTGGTTTTCGCTTTACTTACATATTACGGATTCGGTTTTATCCAGCAGGCTCTGGGCTGGTTGATACCTGAAGGTGAATCAATCTGGCTCGATATCTCAAGAGTACTGTCATTGATAATTTTAACACCAGTACTGGTGATTGCTGTATTTCTGGTAGCCAGTACATTGGCAAATTTTGTTGCTTCACCATTTAATGACTTTTTATCCGAACGTATTGAAATTGCTGTAAAGGGTTCAACTGGGCCAGATAAAAAATTATTACAAGTGATTGCCGGTATGGGACCAGTGATGTTGGGCGAACTCAGGAAATACCTGTATTTTGGTGTTATCTTTTTACTAATTACAATTTTAACAATCACGCCAATTATTAATTTAATTTTTTTGCCTGTTGCGCCATTTGTCTGGATTATCTTTGGCGCCTGGATGTTGTCACTGGAATACCTGGCATATCCTATGCAAAATCACCAGCAAACATTTGCCCAGACAAGGGAATTTGCTCGCAGTCGACGAATGCGAACAATGGGGTTTGGCCTGGCTGTATTGTTAACGACATTAATACCCCTTGTAAATTTTATTGTCATACCAGCTGCTGTTGCAGGTGCAACATTATTCTGGATAAATACAGGGACAGATGCGAGAAAAAATACTAAATCACAGGAAATAAATTAAATACGATTATGGATCAGGCTAATAACGAAATCCCGGAATCAACTTACCAGATTCGTGCTGCAGTTCGCACGGTCATGAGCCCAGCAGTATGGGCGCTCACGTTATGGCAGGCAATTATGCTTATCTCGTTATCCATGCTGGGCGGGAATGAAGAGACGGGGCCTGTTACCGGGTTCCCGGTTATTTTCTCGGTATTGATATTTGGTTTTGTATATTTAATCAGCGGTTTGTTTCGCGCATTCTCAACCAGAACCGGTGTTGTTTCAGTGCTCGAAGCCTTTAACGAAGGAAAAAATTATTTCACACCTTTTATCTGGCTAATGTTGAGGCTCTTATTACTCTTCTTTTTGGTCACACAAATCTTGCTGATAACCACGGGGGCACAGCCAGAAACGATAATCAAAGAGGGTGCCAAGTCATTTGCACTTGTGGTCTCGTTTCTTTCATTTTTATTTATATATTGGCTGCCCCTTGTTTTTTCAACACCAGATTTTCGGTTATTCAAGACCCTGAATGTTGCCTTACTGGTTGCAATTGGTCGCCTCAAACAGTCATTTTTCCTGGCAATCTTAGTCCTGGTGCCCGCGCTTACTGCCTGGATGATGCCTGTCGACATTCCACTGACTGTATTGGTAAGTATTGCCTCTATCAGTGAAATCGCAACCTGGATCGCTTATGTGTACTGTATTGAGTATTTAATCAGGGATAAAAAGCGGATTCATACATTGCTGGGCATCAAGTTACAGGCCGATGATGCTGGCAACCAGGACCAAATCAGTAAAGATGACGAGAAAAAAGATTAGGCTTTTCTTGATATCAGCTGCAGCCATCGGTAGACTGCGGCCTCCGGTGCGGGGTGGAGCAGTCTGGCAGCTCGTCGGGCTCATAACCCGAAGGTCGTAGGTTCAAATCCTACCCCCGCTACCAACTGATTCAATGTTCTTGTCACTACTCGGCCCGACGATCGGACTCATGCTTATAACCGGCTGAAGGTCACAGGTTCCAATCCTGTCCCCGCTACCAACTGATTCAATGTTCTTGTCACTACTCAGCCCGACGATCGGACTCATGCTTATAACCGGCTGAAGGTCACAGGTTCCAATCCTGTCCCCGCCACCAATTGAATTAATGTCTTTGTTGTAATTCCAGCCCAAGGTGACCTTCGATCAAAAATATCTATACACGGAAATCACAGCACACTTTTACAATTTGTGAATAAACACAAATGGGCGAAAGGGTTGATATAATTGAAATCGCAAAATTTCCAAGGCAAAACGACAGCTGTTAATATACAAACCTTCCCGGCAACACTTATATTATCTCGCTGATTTTAAAATGGCGTCGAAATCCTTTTGCAGTGCAGCAGTAGCTGTTTCCGGGGCAAAACCTATCATCGCCAGCCAGCAGTGTTTGGTCTTGAGTTCGGCCATGGGCGATATGAGGTTTACCGTCAGGTCTCCCGCTTTGATGTAACCGCGCCAGAGCTCGGCATTGCCTTTACCGCCCTTGGCTTTGACCCGATAGGGCTCTTTTAGCTGTTTCTGGCCAGCTGGATAGACGGCGCTGATTGTGTTGAGGGCACGAATCCGGGTACTGGCATGGCTATGGAATGCGCCACGGTAGCATTCGAGAGTTATACTCGCACCAGCAATTTTGTCAGATTTAACTACGCCAATTGATTCCTTGGGGCTGCCATCGGGTGCCGGGTACGTTTTCCAGCCGGCGGGCAAATCAAGGGTGAGATATTTATGTTTAAATTGATTACCGGTACCAGTATCTGCTTGAATATTTACAGATATTGATATCATCAACATAAGAAAAATAACCCGGATGACCTGATTATATGAGAATAGCTTCATTTTTTGCCCCTTTGCGGTGTTGCCAGTGTAAGTAAATAACATATTTCAAGTATGTACGAGGCCAAGCTTGGCGCTTCTGTAAGTACATATAGGTTACTTGGGACAAGAAAATCAGGGGCTTAAAAATATCGGCCTAAAAAGACGGTAAATGCCTGCTTTTTTATTGAGTTTTCCTGTCGAAGGCTTATAATCCCGGCACCTTTTATGGTACTCATAATATGTAAGTGTAGGAAGTGGGCCGAGCGCCCACTTTTGCGTTTTTAACCCCTGCACTGTTTTAAGCGTATAAAGCCTGGCTAGCTGGTGATAATAATGCGTTTTTCCTGTGTAACTGGGCGGTAATAATGATTACGGAAAAACTGGAAACATTGCTGAAACCGTCGATCAACGCCTTGGGTTATGAGTTGGTTGCTATCGAGATGGCTAGTGTAGGCGGCGGCGAAGTACTGAGAATTTATATCGAACAGGATAGCGGTATTACAGTGGATGACTGTGCCCGGGTGAGCCGACAGGTTAGCGCAGTTTTGGAGGTTGAAGATCCGGTATCAGGGGGTTATACCCTGGAGGTTTCGTCCCCGGGGCTTGATCGGCCCCTGGTAAAACCGGCAGATTTTAAACGCTTCGAAGGGGATCAGGTCAAGATTCGAATTTACGAGCCAGTACTGGGGCGGCGAAATTTTACCGGTAAACTGGTCGCGGCCGAAAATGAATTTGTGGTAGTTGAAGTGGATAATGAGCAATATGAATTGCCATATCTGAATATAGACAAGGCAAGACGGGTTCCGGAATTTTCCTGAATACAATCCGGGACGAGGTCTGAGAGGAAGTTATGAGTAATGAAATTCTGACAATCGTGGAGACAGTCTCCCGAGAAAAAAGCATTGCCAAGGAAACGATTTTCGAGGCGCTGGAAGCGGCGTTGGCAACGGCAACCCGTAAAAAACACAGCGGCGATATTGATGCCCGGGTGGCGATTGATCGCGAAACAGGTGAATACGAGACTTTTCGAGTTTGGGCTGTGCTTGAAGATGACGAAGAAATTGAATCCAGTGATCGCCAGATCCATGTCAGTGATGCCCAGCGTGTAGACAGCAATACCCAGGCCGGGGACCAGGTGGAAGATCCGCTTGATCCCGTTGAGTTTGGTCGCATTGCAGCCCAGGCAGCCAAGCAGGTTATTATGCAAAAAGTGCGCGAAGCCGAGCGTGTTCGCATTGTCGGTGAATTTGAAGAGCGCAAAGGCGAGATGGTAACCGGTGTCGTTAAGCGTATGGAGCGCGGTGATGTTATTGTCGAGATTGGTACAACAGAATCCCTGTTAACACGTTCAGCCATGATCCCCCGGGAAGGTTTGCGCCCAGGCGATCGAATCCGTGCTTACCTGGATGATGTAAGGCTGTCCCCAAGGGGCCCGCAACTATTCCTCAGCCGGACCGCATCAAATTTATTGATTGAATTATTTAAACTGGAAGTGCCCGAAGCCGGTGAAGGTTTGATCACAATTCATAACGCAGCCCGGGATCCGGGGTTACGGGCCAAGATCGCCGTCAGTACCAGCGACCCCAGAATAGATCCTATTGGCGCCTGTGTCGGCATGCGTGGTTCGCGTGTACAGAGTGTTTCCAATGAGCTCGGTGGCGAGCGGGTAGATATTATCCAGTGGTCAGATGATCCGGCCCAGTTTGTTATTAATGCCCTGGCGCCTGCCGAAGTCGAATCCATCATGGTCGACGAAGAAGTAAATAGCATGGATGTCATTGTCGATGAAAGCCAGCTTTCACAGGCGATTGGTCGTGGTGGCCAGAATGTAAGATTAGCTTCCGAGCTTACCGGCTGGGAACTCAATATCATGACCGAAGACACGGCCAACGAAAAGAATGCCGCTGAAACGGAATCAGCGCTAGAGCTGTTTATGAAAGAGCTTGATGTCGATGAAGATGTCGCTACAGTCCTGGTGCAGGAAGGTTTTGAGACATTGGACGAAATTGCCTATGTTCCGAAACAGGAATTAGAAGCGATTGATGAATTTGATGAAGATATTGTCGAGGCATTACGAAGTCGTGCCCGTGACCTGTTGCTTACCAAAGCGATTACAATGGAAGAGACGCTGGAGAAGGCTGAGCCTGCCCAGGATCTTCTGGATATGGAGGGTATGGACGAAACCACTGCCCGATTGTTAGCCAGTAAAGGCATCAAGACTATGGAAGACCTGGCCGAACAGGCGATGGATGAGCTTGTCGAGCTTGAGCTAGAAGGTATTGATGAAGAACGGGCAAGTGATCTCATCATGAAAGCACGCGCACCCTGGTTTGCTAACAGCGAGGCCGGGGAAGAAAACGAAGCAGCGGTTGAGGTAACAGAAGCAACCAAAGCCAAGGTAGCCGGTAAAGAGTAAATATGTCACAAACAACAGTTAAATCTTTTGCCGATCAAATCGGCATTTCAGCGACCAAGCTGGTTAAACAGCTGTCGGCAGCAGGCATCGATGCCAAAAAAGTAGCCGATGAAATTAGTGATGACGAAAAAATGTTGTTACTTTCATTTTTGCGCGGTGCTCATGGTGCCGATGAAGAAAAAACTGAAGGCAAAAAAATAACCCTAAAAAGAAAAACCACAAGCCAGGCGACGCAAAATACCCGCGGCGGTAGTGCGAAAACTGTACAGGTATCTGTCCGCAAGAAAAGAACTTATATAAAAAGAAGTGCTATCCAGGAAGCCGCCGCTAAAGAAGCAGCTGAACTGGAAGCTAAAGAAGCAGCTGTCAAAGCGGCAGAAGCAGAAAAGTTAGCGCAAGCAGAAGCTG
>QIGL01000047.1 GCA_003228915.1 Acidiferrobacteraceae bacterium | reverse complement strand
ATCGTGTCACATCGGTTGATACTAATGAAACAACAACAACTGAGCTAACCTACTCTGTTGGTATTCGTAAGGACTTCTAAGTCTGAACCATACTTGGATATAGGTAATACCATACTAATAAGTAGTTGAAGTATCGTAGTTGACGGGGCTCCTTAGGAGCCCCGTTTTTTTATGTCTGTACTTATTTAGACGAGATGGTGTTCGGTGATATAATCTGCGGCTTCCAATGACATGCCAGATTTCATTATGAACAGTACAGCACCACAAAAAATTGGCAGAAACAGTCTTTGTCCCTGCGGCAGTGGTTTGAAATATAAAAAGTGCTGTTTCCGAAAAAATTCGACCACCACTATATCCCCGGTAGTTGGTGCTAATACAGATTTATTTAGCCAGGCCCAGGCTTTTCTGCAAAACAACCAGCTGCAACAAGCCATTAAATGTTACCGGGATATTCTGGTGCAAGATGAAAACCATTGTGATGCCTTGCATTATTTAGGGGTTGCCCTGCATCAAAATGGTGAGACAGATTCGGCCACGGATTACCTAACCAGGTCTATCGAGCTCAAACCCGACGATGCTATGTTTCGCAATAATCTAGGCATGGTTCTCGAAGAATCCGGCGAGGTTATAGAGTCAGAAAAGCATTTTAAAATGGCTGTCCAGATTGATCCGGAAAGTATTGAGGCCAGGTTTAACCTGGCACGAATTTTAGTCGCCAGGGAAAAGAGTGCCATTGCGTTACCGGCCATAATCAGGCTGGCCGCTGATCAGCCGGAAGATTTAGAAATTAAACAGCTACTGGCCACTGCTTACAGGAATAATTACCAGGCACCGGAAGCAATTGGTATTTATGAAAGTATTCTCGAAAAAACACCAGCAGATACCATGACTCGTCAACAGCTGGCAGAAACCCATGCCGTTATGGGTCAGTATTGTCAGGCTGAAGAAATTTACGAAAAACTTTGCCAGGAGGAACCCGAAAACAATGCTTACCTGTTCCAACGCGCGTGTCTGGCAGAAGAAAGGAACGCCCTGGATGCGGCGCAACAATTTATCCGGATTTTACTGGGCCGCGAGCAGGAACTTGATAACAAAACAAAAAATTCGGTTTTCAGACTTAAAGCAATGCTTTGTCGACGAAGTAACAAATTTAATGAGGCCCTGGACTGGTTAAATAGAGTGTTTGTTGACAGATTGGCTGACGATGAAAAGAATCTCTATTTTGCTGAACGTAGTGCTGTTGAGGACAAACTTGGTTTATTTGAACAGGCATTTTGTTCGTATATAAATGCGAATGAAGCAAGGGCATCGTTTAGTGCAGTTGAGCACAGTCATGAAGAAATCCTGGAGCAACACGGCAAGCTCAAGCAAGTATTTAGCATGAAAACCGTGGAGAGCTGGCAAGGCCTTGTTCCAGGTTCAATTGAAAAAGGTCAAGGCCAACCCCTGTTTATTCTCGGGTTCCCGCGATCGGGCACAACACTAACAGAGCAAATACTGGGGGCGCATCCTGAAGTTTGTTTTGGTGGTGAGTTGCCATTTATGAGCCAGGTGGAAGCAAAAGTTGCAAGTTATTTAAACAGTAACGAACCATTCCCTGATTGTTTAATGGCGTTATCGTTGTCAAAAAACAAGAATGTATTAACAGAAATACAGGCACTATATTTAAACAAAGCCAGTCAACTGGAGATTGATAATAATGAAGCACACTGGTTCACAGACAAGTCGCCATTTAACTCGGAACGTCTGGCCATGATACATCTCATGTTTCCACAATCACCGATTATTCATGTCATTCGCCATCCACTGGATACTTGTCTCTCGGCATTTTTTACCAGTTTCCAGCGCAGACACTGGTACTCACTGAATCTTGAAGACACGGCAATGTATTTTAAAGAAATCATTAGTCTGGTCGAACACTACAAGGCCCAGATAGCTGACCTGAAATATTTATCTGTCAAGTATGAAGACCTTGTCGAGGATCCCGAACCCCAGATACGGCGGTTGCTGAAATTTATTGGTGAACCCTATGATGCGTGTTGTCTTGATTTTCACAAGAGCAAACGTGTTGCCCGTACGGCCAGTTATGCCCAGGTCAATCAAAAGCTCTATACATCATCCATGTACCGCTACAAGAATTACCGCAAGCAGGTGGAGTCAATTATTCCAATCCTGTTGCCGGTTATTGAGTCTCTCGGTTATACGGTTGAAGATTAACTAATTATTACTTTTTTTAGTACCAATCAAGCTTAATGTAAGTCAAGTAAGCTGGTTAAATAATTTTCGATATTAAATAGTGCCGGGTTCTTTTTCATGGTAGTGGCAACTTTCGGGTCGTGAAAATAATCTCGCTCAACATGATAAATTACCCGGGCCAGGTCTTGCGGTTCAAGCGAACCTTTTGCTTGCGCAACCAGTGCCAGTAAATACCAGGTCGAAGCAAAATGAAATACGGATTTAATATAACTGGCAATAAAATTTCCACCAATTGGGTTCCAGGGAAAGCCCATATTAATAAATAAAGTTTTCAGGTATTGATTCAGACCGGGTTGAAGCTCGGCGAAAAGCGGCCTGGTTTCAGCCAGTAGCGTGTTGACCTGCGTGTACAGATCTTTAAAATTCTGTTCCGATTTTTTTTGTGACGGAATATTCAGTGTTATGACGGGGTCGACAAGATCGTAGTGCTTTGAAAGATTAGTAAATGTTTTTTTACTAAAATTATAAATCACGTCCCAAAACCAGCCGGCACTAACCGGGTTTATATCTAGTTTTTTATTATTGACCGCAGTTAAAATATCTCGCAAATGATGCTGGTAATTGTTGCAGATTTCTGTGACAATTTTTTCATCAAGCTCATCATTTTCTGCATAAGCGTTCAAATCATTAATGACTTTTCCGAGATAGTAAAGTTTTACAGACACGGGCACATTAGTGGCTTGCATCACCAGTCGTGACCATTTATCCAGGTAATTCTCCAGAGAATCATCGCCATTACCGATATGATTCAGATTAACGTCATTGACATCGCCTTCAATAAAAATATTGGTATCGGTGTTTTCTATCATCAGTCGAGCAATTTCCGGACAAGCCAAACTGGCGGATTGAATCGAGGTCGAGTCACTTTGATAATGTGAACGAGGAAAATTGTTGCAAATAGCGGGTAAATTTTCAGCACCCAGTTCTATTTGTATTTTGCACAAACCGCGGTCATTAAGGTGATAACAATTACCATTTTCTTTTTTTGTGATGCTTGTTATTATTTCACCATCCAACATGGTATTTGCAGTTTGACCGAGTAATTGGTCTTTTAGTGGGCTGTTTACTAAATTCCGCCAGCGATCCAAAGTTTCAGGATCAATTTGAACTTGCCATTTTTTGCAACAGCTATACTCGCAATCACCACCAATACAGGTAAATTCTTTTATCGCTTTCAGGGTATAGGTAATTGTCATGGGTCTGGCTGGTATCAAAGTGTTATAAGAGCGGCTCATTCTAACCGTTGAACCAGGGATGTGTAAGTTGTTTTTAGCCAATAGATAATGTTGCGGGCAGGGTCTTGACGTGGCAATCTCAAGTCTGGAATCAATTTTAAAATGCAGCTTCAGGCAGGTATACTAACCTTATATATTATAGCGAATAAATCTTATGATTAAAGTTGGCATTATTGGTGGTACCGGATATACGGGCGCAGAACTATTGCGCCTTTTAGTGCGGCACCCGGATATAACCTTGCAGGTCATTACCTCAAGGAGTGAAGCCAGGCGTCCGGTGGCCGAGCTATACCCAAACCTGCGCGAGTTTTCAGAGCTGGTTTTCAGTGAGCCAGACATGATCAAGCTCGCCGGCTGCGATGTGGTATTTTCAGCGACCCCCAATGGTGTCGCCATGAAACATGCCCGTGACCTGGTTGAATCAGGCGTCAGGCTCATTGACCTGGCCGCAGATTTTCGCATCAAGGATATTAAAACCTGGCAGCATTGGTATGGCATGACCCACGCCTGCCCTGAATTAGTACCCGAGGCGGTCTATGGCTTACCGGAAATCAATCGCAACAAAATCAGGGAGGCCAGGATTGTGGCCAACCCCGGTTGTTACCCCACGGCCATTCAACTGGCTTTGCTGCCATTACTCGAACAAAACGTCATTGATCCCACCAGTATTATTGCCGATGCCAAGTCAGGGGTAAGTGGTGCCGGGCGCGGAACCAAAGTTGGCTCTTTGTTTGCCGAGGTGGCTGAAAATTTCAAGGCCTATGGTGTCGCAGGTCATCGCCACCAGCCTGAGCTTGAGCAATGCCTCACTGAAATCGCAAAACAGGAAATTAAGCTCACCTTTGTCCCCCACCTGACTCCCATGATCAGGGGTATGCACGCGACGGTTTATGCAAAATCTGATAAACAGGGGCTGGATATTCAGTCACTGTTTGAGGCTAGGTACCAGGACGAAAAATTTGTTGATGTTTTACCCGCGGGTTCGCATCCAGAGACTCGCAGTGTCCGGGGTAACAATAGTTGTCGCCTGGCGGTTTATCGTCCCGGCAACGGTGACCAGATAGTGATTTTGTCGGTGATCGATAACCTGGTCAAAGGGGCTTCCGGCCAGGCGGTACAGAATATGAATATTATGTTTGGTCTTGATGAGCAGAGCGGCTTGTTAAATCCTGCCCTTTTACCGTAACCCTTAGCCCCCGCGCAATCTCGATAACTGGTTGTATTCTAGAGATAATTTGGCTTGTACATGATGGCTACGTGGCTATAATGCGAAGGCATAAATAATGAGATTTTTTGATGTTTAACCGTAACCGAACCAGTGAAATGATTGTCAAACCGGCTTATTCGCCGCGTTTGAAAATGACTATCGCGTTAATATTTGCTGTTTTAGTGATTATTGGCGGTGCGACCATCTATAATTATGGCCTCAGCAGTGCTGGTTTTGAGAGCCTGCTTGCCAGTGCTGCCCAAAAAGGCCTGAAAACTTCCATTTCTGGTTTACGGCAAGAAAATGACCAGCTCAAAGACAGCCTGGCACGGGCCGAGCGTACGTTACAAATGGATCAGGCTGCTTATATTGAATTAAATCAATCACTTAAGCAGTCTGCGGCGGAAATAGCCAAATTAAGAGAAGACCTGAACTTTTATCGAAATATCATTTCGCCGCCCAATAAAAAAGAAGGCGTCCGTATTCAGAGTCTTGAGATCGACAAAACATTAGAAAAATATACCTATAAATATAAGCTAGTATTAATACAGGCGCTGAAGCACGACTACCTGGTTCGTGGCTCGGCCAAGCTAGAGGTGACAGGTATACAGGCGGGAAAAAGCAAAAAACTCGTTTTTCCAGGCCAGAAAACCAAATCTATCAAAATCAATTTTCGGTATTTTCAGGAGTTTATGGGCGAGCTAAAACTGCCTGGAAATTTTGAACCAAAAGACGTGAAAATAATCGTGGCTACCCGTGGTCGTAATGCAGCCAAGATTGAGAGAAGTTATAGCTGGCCAGAGACATAGTAACCTCGTAATAACTTATGACTTGATTAGCCCTTATTTAGTGGGTTTGACCGGGTCGCAGGGAACCAATGACAGGAGATGGATTATGAATAAACGAAATAGTGAAAAACCAACCAATTCTATTGATACCCTGATTGGGGCCAATACTGAAATCAAGGGCGATGTTTCTTTTACCGGTGGCCTGCGCATTGATGGCAAGGTCAGTGGCAATATTCTTACCCCCAATGACGAAGGTAGTTGTACCCTGGTATTGAGTGATAACGCGGTAGTGACCGGTAATGTCACCGTGCCCCACCTGATTATTAATGGCACCATCCAGGGCAATGTCAGCTCTACTGAGAGCATTGAACTACAGCCAAAAGCTGAAATTATTGGCGATGTCTATTACAAAATGATCGAAATGGCCCTCGGTGCAAGCGTTAATGGCAACCTGGTGCGTGACCAGCAGGGGGCAGGCGCCGGATCCGTGACACAGCTAAAAAGTGTTGCCCAGAGTAGTGAAAACGAAACAACCTGACCATTTGTCATATTATTCAATTATTCGTTAATGCTAATATACCCTGCATGAATAGTATGATTCATAATCGTTTAAGTCCGGAGACTGTGACATGAGTAGTACCGCCCCTGAAATGACAGATATGCCTGACCCCTTATCATTTACTGATAATGCTGCCGATAAGGTGAAAAAACTCATTGCCGAGGAAAAAAACCCGGAGTTAATGTTGCGGGTCTATATCCAGGGCGGTGGTTGTTCCGGTTTTCAGTATGGATTCAGTTTTGACGAAGAACTTCAGGAAGGGGATATCAAGGTTGTCAGAAATAACGTGACCCTGGTGGTAGATCCCATGAGCCTGCAATACCTGGTGGGTGCTGAAATAGATTATAAAGAAGACCTGCAAGGCGCCCAGTTTGTGATCAAAAATCCTAATGCCACGACTACCTGTGGTTGCGGATCGTCTTTTAGTGCTTAGAAAATAGTTGCGAGTGATGAGTAGCCAGGAAATCCCCTAACCACTCATTACTGTCCCACAACTTTGTCATTCCCGCGCGCCCGAACGAAGTGACAAAGTGCTCTTGGGGTGGAAGCGGGAATCCAGGGTTTGGCCTTTCTGTCATAACAAACAAGTTCAAATGCTTATTATTTTTCCTGGATTCCCGCTTTCGCGGGAATGCCGATAGCGCGGGAATGACAAGAAGTTTGAAATGGTTCCTGGCAACTCGTTCCTAGGCCTTATAAACACCCCCTAAAATAACCGGATGACGGGCACCCGTCACACCGGGTAAATTAGAAGGCCGGTTTTCCATGGTCTGTTTGGCGAACCAGGCAAAAGCCATGGCCTCGACCCAGTCTGGATCTATGCCATAAACTGAAGTTGACTTGATGCCGTAATCTGGCAGGGTGGCAGTCAGGCGTGTCATGAGTGCTGCATTGTGAACGCCACCACCACAAACAAGGATTTCTTCGGCGGCGGGGGCGAAGGTTTTGATGGCTTGCTCGCAAGTCAGCGCAGTCAGTTCACACAGTGTCCCCTGGATATCATTTACTGGCAGTGAAGAATATTTAGCTAGCCGGGCCTCAAGCCACGGCAGGTTAAAATATTCCCGGCCGGTACTTTTGGGCGGTTGTTTTTGAAAGTAGGGATCGCTTAACAAGTCTGCGAGCAATGCCTGGTTTATGGTACCCGTTGCACCCCAGTCACCATTCTCATCAAAAGTCTTATGCTGATTTTTTAGCGACCAGCTATCCATCAGGGTATTGCCCGGCCCACAATCAAAACCCTTGGTGGCTTGATCGGGATGGCCCGATAAAATCGTAATATTCGAGATACCACCTATATTCAACACCACTGTGTCATGATTTTTTTTGCGAAACATCATTTCATGAAAAGCCGGCGCCAGCGGCGCGCCCTGACCACCGGCCGCCATATCGCGCCGTCGAAAATCAGCTACCGTGGTAATGCCTGTGAGCTCGGAAATTATATTAGGATCACCGATCTGGATACTGGTCGGAAATTTGGTGTCAGGCTGATGCAATATATTTTGTCCATGGCTGCCAATGGCTAAACAATCCACTTTTTTGACAGAGAATTTTTTTAGTAACTTATTGGCGCTTTCTGCAAAGGCAAGACCAACACGCTGATCAGTCCTGGCGACCAGGGAAATGGGCGCATCGATGGTTATTAAATCAGTCAGTTCTTTTTTAAGATCGTCTTTGTAAGGCGTATGCAAGCTACCAATTAAATCTGGTTTGTCTGATTTTAAATCTACCAGCGCAGCATCTATGCCATCCATACTGGTGCCGGATATCAGGCCGAGATAGATCATTCGCGTCGAGCTACTTGTACCGGTGTCGTCAGGACATCAAGCGCCTGGTTGAATTGCCTGGCAGTTACCAGAAAATCCTGCTTGTATTTTTTGGCTATGGGGTTTGATTTTGGAAAACGAAATCGCAAGGGATTACGGTGTTTGTTATTAACCCGAAACTCGTAATGTAAATGGGGGCCAGTGGCCAGGCCAGTGCTACCCACGTAACCAATAAGTTGTCCCTGTTGTACTTTCTGGCCCGCACGTAACCTGCGTTTAAATCGGGACAAATGGGCGTACAAGGTGCTATAGCTGCCGCCATGTTTGATAATGACTGCGTTACCGTAACCCCCTTTCCTGCCAACAAAAGCAATCCTGCCCGAGGCGGTTGACCTGACTGGCGTGCCTGACCGTGCGGCATAGTCCACACCTTTGTGGGCGCGCCATCTTTTCAAAACGGGATGATAGCGTCGTTTTGTAAAGCGTGAACTGATATAACTGAACTTAACCGGTGAGCGCAGAAACGTGCGTTTTAAACTTTTTCCTGCTGGCGTGAAATAACTTAGTTTGCCTTTCTCGTTGCGATGGGCAATAGCCCGATAAACGCGACCACGGTTTACAAACTCAGCTGCCAGGATGTCGCCGGTGGCAGCTTTTTTATCCTGGTAATATTTTTCTTCAAAAATAACAGCAAAACGATCACCTTTTCTCAAATCGAGTGCAAAGTCGATATCCCAACCAAACATTTCTGCCAGGTTCATTATATGCCTGACGCTGAGACCGGCACGTTTACCATCGACAAAAAGTGATTGGCGAATAACGCCAGTAATAGATTGTTGGCGAACAACAAGTTTGTTTTTGAGTTTTTCCAATTGAAACTGATTTTGCTCACGAAACAGACGCCAGCTGTAGGTTAATGTTGGCGCATACCGGACTTCTTGCAGTACGCCATTGTGATCCGTGACAATTGCCAATTCTTTTCCAGCAACCAGTTTTTTAAAGGGTTTGATGTTCGCCAGTATGATTGCGTTACGATCCGCTTTGTCAATTTCCTGTTTTTGCAGTACTCGAATCAAGCTATCGCCTGGTTTCAGTTTAATGGTTGACCGCAACGGTTCTAATTGCACCCCCGTATGGGCCGCTGGGCCTGGCGAAAAAGCGAGTTCCTGGTTCGATGCAATTTCAGCTTTTTCAATTTGGCCGCTGGCCATAGAATATGACCCTGAAATATATGACCCTGATATATATGAGCCTGAAGTGTATGATTTGGGCCGGGGTGCATTATTGTTTTCCAGGGATACGGCCTGCCCGGTTTTAATGTCAGTCGCCATTGCGGCCGGTTTGTTATTATCCGGCAACAAAACTAGTGCCAGGAGCGATGAGACAAGCAAGGCGCTCATGAGCAACCAGCCACGAAGCGCTGATGATCGGGCTTTTGGCCGCAGAAAGGTGGCCATTTGGCCGGAATTTTTTGTTTTTTTAGTCG